>JAYSBB010000067.1:0-10829 GCA_041915645.1 Tolumonas sp. | reverse complement strand
GAATGGTTACGGACCATCGTGAAAGCCTGCATAGAAAAGACAGATTATCCAATTCCGCAAGAGTTGTTGTTGTCAACGCAGTCCCGGTGAACTGTTACATCACCGCAGCCATTCAAGCCACGATTAATGCCGCGGAGCGGTTGGTACAACATGATGAGTCGAATCTGCAATTACTCGATCGCTCAGTCAGTGAAGTTACCGAACGCCTCGGGGAAGAGATCAATTTATTACATGACGCCGGCCACCGTCTGCACAACCTCTCCTGTGAAACTGAAAACAACATTGAGCAAATTATTATCAAATTACAGTTTCAGGATCGGGTAAATCAGATTTTGCACCACCTGCAAACCGACATTGTAAACATAGCCGGAACGGTAGATGACAACTTAGAACAGCTGAATGAAAACAGCTGGAAACAAGAGTTCCAAAAGCGGTTCAGCACAGAAGAAGAGTACAAAGGACGTATTAGCCATACCACAAGCAGCGATATCACGTTTTTTTGAGGTAAGCCATTATGGGTAAAACGGTATTAATTGTTGATGACTCGATGTCTATTCGCCAACTGGTCAAGGCAACATTACTGACCAAAGGTTACACCGTTGTTGACGCATGTGATGGTGTCGATGCCCTGAAAAAACTCGGCTCACAGCGGGTTAATCTGGTGATCAGTGACGTCAATATGCCCAATATGGATGGTATTACCTTACTGAAAGCCATCAAAGCCAAACCAGAGCACCGGTTCACCCCAGTCATCATGCTCACGACCGAATCACAGGAAACTAAGAAGCGTGAAGGCCAGGCCGCCGGCGCCAAAGCCTGGATCGTCAAACCCTTCCAGCCGGAACTAATGTTAGCTGCTGTAGAAAAACTACTTATGTAACGCGAGGTTATCATGCCGGTTACTTTGGAAGAGTCCGCTGCCGGACAATGGAATTTATCGTTAAGCGGTCCGTTAACGATTTACGAAGTTGCCGGGATACAAGAGCTGTTAAAGCCGCTGACAGCGCCGGAATCACTCACGGTCGACTTACAAGAAGTGGATGAAATCGACACGGCTGGCTTGCAGCTGCTACTCGCGCTACATCAATGGCTGGGCGAACACCTGCATCTGATCCGTCACTCTCAGGCTGTAATTGAATTAATTGACCTGTTTCAGCTTGCAGCCTTTTTTGGTGACGACATTGTGTTGCCACAGCATTAAGGAGTGACCATGTTTGATCAGGAGCAGTGGGAACAATTACTGGTCAGTTTTCTGGAGGAAGCCAAAGAGCTGATCCAGAGTGCAGAAACAGCGTTGCTGGCACTCGATGAGCAATCTGCTGACGCAGACACGATTAATGGCTTGTTTCGCGCCATGCATACCCTGAAAGGGTCTGCGGGTCTCTTTTCCCTTGATGGCTTTGTACGCTTTGCCCATCAAATGGAAAATCTGATCATGCGGGTGCGGGATGGTGAACTGGTGCTAAACGGAGAGATGATCACCGCATTATTGAGTGCGCTGGATGTCTTACGTGGCGAAATTACACAACTGGAACAAGCTGGCACCCCTTCCGCCCTAGATGAAGCCAACCCAGAGTTACTGAGTTTATTGCAAACACTGGGTAACAGCGGCTTGTCTGCGCCACCAGCGACGACAACATCGTCTGAGCCGGTTGAACGACAACCGGTAGCGGCTGCCAATCTGCTGGCCAGCTGGCATATTTCGCTGCGTTTTGATCGTCAGATACTGCAATACGGTTTTGACCCGGCATCTTTTGTTCGTTACCTGCGTAAGTTAGGCACACTGCAACACATTTACCTCATCCAGAGTGAACTACCCGACTGGCCCGACTTTCAGGCAGAAAATTGCTATCTCGGGCTGGAGCTCGATCTGCAAACAGAAGCCAGCAAAGCAGAAATTGAGTCTGTCTTTGAATTCATTCAGGAATTAGCGCAGATCCGCATACTGCCACCCGATAGTCAGGTAGAAGATTATTTGTCTCTGATTGCCGCATTGCCGCAAGATGAAGATCGGCTCGGTGAAATTCTAGTCGCCAGCGGTTTGCTCACCGCCAATGAGCTGGCCCGTAGTCTGCAAAAACAGACCGAACAAACCCCGACGGCAAAAATCGGCGATATGTTAGTGCAAGACGGTGCCGTTCCGGCGATTGCCGTCGATGCCGCCCTGCAAAAACAGCAACAGATCCGCGAACAGAAACAGCATGAAAGTGCACTGTTAAAAATATCTGCAAAAAAAATGGACGACTTGATCAATCTGGTCGGCGAACTGGTCATTGCTGCGGCGGGTGGGGAAACACTGGCTCGCCAGCAAGGGAATCCGCTGTTACAGGAATCGATGTCGACCATTAATCAGTATGTCGAACAGATCCGTGAAATTGCCTTACGTCTGCGCATGGTCGAGATCGGCGATACCTTGACGCGTTTTCATCGTTTGATCCGCGATACCAGCAAAGATTTAGGGAAAGAAATCCAGTTACAGATCAACGGCGCTGAGACCGAACTGGATAAAACCGTAGTTGATAAAATTGCCGATCCACTTACCCATCTGGTTCGCAATGCCTTGGATCATGGTATCGAAACAGCAGAAGAACGCTTGGCCGCCGGCAAACCAGCTAAAGGGGTATTACGTCTGAATGCCTACCATGAGTCTGGGAATGTGGTGATCGAGGTACAAGATGATGGCCGGGGTTTAAACCCTGAACGCATTCGTCAAAAAGCGCTCGAAAAAGGGCTGTTAAATGCTAATGAACAACTGAATGAACAAGCACTTTATCAATTGATCTTTGCCCCCGGATTTTCTACTGCTGACAGCATCAGCAATCTGTCTGGCCGAGGCGTTGGCATGGATGTCGTCAAACGCAGCATCGATGCATTACGTGGTTCGATAGAACTGGATTCCGCCTTGGGCAAAGGTTGTTGTGTCCGCATCCGATTACCACTCACGCTGGCAATCATTGATGGTTTCTTGGTCAGTGTCGGTGATACCCCGTTGGTGATACCGCTGGATATGGTCACTGAATGCCTGGAGGCCGATGCTGGGTATAACGAAGCCACGTATAACTACCGTGAACTCAGAGGAAAACCGTTACCACTGATTCATCTTCGCCAGCATTTCTCTATTCATAGCTCAAAAGTTAAACGCCAAAACATTGTGGTGGTTAGTCACGGTAAACAGCAATTGGGGCTTGTGGTCGATCATCTGCTCGGCGAACAACAGATTGTAATTAAACCGTTGGGTTCTCTTTTTACCCAACTCAAAGATATCAGTGGTTCAAGTATTTTAGGCTCTGGTCAGGTTGCTCTGATCCTCGATATTCCAGGGATGCTACAACGGATGCGAGAAATAGTTCGAACGCCCGTTTATGCGCATCTTAGTTAATAAATTACAGTTCTACGGGAGAAAAACATGAGTTTATTCAGTGGGATGAAACTAAGAACACGCTTAATACTTGCATTCCTCATGATGTCGTTAGTGACGGCGATTGTCGGCAGTATTGGCTATATGAACATGCGTGATATCAATGGCATGGCAAGCGAAATGTACCAGAAAGATTTATTGGGCCTGGAGGCTGCCGCTAAAGCACGCATGAATTTCCTCGCTGTGGGCCGTTACTTACGGGCAGCGATGTTGTCTGAAACTGAAGAGCGGAAACAGCAAAACTTACAAAGTTTCCGTAAAAGTGTCGATGACGTAGAAGCTGCCATCAATGAGGCGCGACCTAAATTTACCTCTGCGGAAGGTCAGGCGCTGATTGCTGAATTTGACCGTATCTGGCCTACATACAAGAGCGAAACCACGAAAGTTGAAACGATGTTACGCTCTGAAGCCTTGCTGCAGTCAAATCCGTCTAATGCCTATCTTGAGCACAATATGTCAGCCATCATCCAGTCAGTGATGGAGCAGGTTGGCAAAATTGTAACGCAAAAAACACAGCATTCCGCAGAACAAGCTGCTAACGCACAAGCCGTATATGAACGTAGTTCGATGCTGATGTTTGCCGCCAGTATTGCCGGTATTTTATTTGGTTTAGCGATGGGCTTTTTCATCGCCTTCCGTATCGTGAAACAATTGGGTGGCGAACCGGATTATGCCGCCGATATTACCCGCCAGATCGCCGCTGGTAATTTAACCGTGGACGTAGAAACCAACGAAAACAATAAACAATCGCTGCTGTATGCCATGAAAGAGATGGTCGCGAAGTTAAATCACATCATCGGTGAAGTACGCTCCTCTTCTGATGCGTTATCCAGTGCATCGGAAGAAGTCAGTGCCACTTCACAATCGCTAAGTCAGGCGGCCAGCGAACAATCCGCCAGTGTGGAAGAAACTTCCGCCTCAATGGAGCAGATCTCTGCATCCATTGCCCAGAATACCGAAAGCTCTAAAGTCACTGATTCCATCTCATCAAAAGCCGCCAATGATGTAGAACGCGGTGGTCAGTCGGTGAAAGAAACCGTCAGTGCCATGAAACAGATCGCCGGTAAAATCAGCATCATTGATGATATCGCCTACCAAACCAATCTGTTGGCACTGAATGCGGCAATTGAAGCGGCACGAGCCGGTGAACACGGTAAAGGCTTCGCGGTAGTTGCCGCGGAAGTACGTAAACTGGCAGAACGCAGCCAGATTGCGGCGCAAGAAATTGGCCAGGTCGCCAGCAGCAGCGTGTCACTGGCAGAACAAGCCGGCAATTTATTTGAACAATTGGTGCCGGATATCAAACGCACCTCCGATTTAGTGCAGGAAATCACTGCCGCCTCGCAGGAACAAACCAGTGGCGTCGCACAAATCAACATAGCCATGAGTCAGCTCAGTCAGATCACCCAGCAAAATGCGTCCGCATCCGAAGAGCTGGCTGCGACTGCCGAAGAGATGACCGCACAAGCCGGGCAATTGATCGACCTCATCAATTACTTCAAGGTCAATGGCGATGCCTCGCTTAAAGCCACCAGCCAGAAAATAGCCCGGCAGCCCAAAGCTAAACCGGCAAAAATCAAAGCGCGCCTACAACCAGACCATGATGATGAGCAGTTTGTGCAGTTCTAGGAGTAAACGCGATGGAGGCATTACAAAACAATACAACGCGGGAAGTGACACCATATCAGCCAACAACTGATTGGGGTGCAGGGCAAAACCTCTCTTTCCGCTGCATGCAAACTGCACTGGCTCTGCCGATTGATCGGGTCAGAGAGATCATCGAATATGGGCAAGTCACGACTGTGCCTATGATGCCCGGTTACGTGCGTGGTGTGCTGAATTTACGTGGCAATGTGGTTCCGGTGATCGATCTGGCGTTTCGGTTTGGCGGTAAACCAACCGAAGTAGGCCGGCGAACTTGCATTATTATCCTCGAATTACCGATCGGTAAAACCAGCCAACTCGCTGGATTGATCGTCGATGCCGTGGATGAAGTGCTGGATATCGAGCAAAGCCAGATTGAACCGCCCCCCGAATTTGGGACCGGCATCAGTACGCAATTTATTCTGGGTATGGCACGGCAAGAAACTGGTTTTTTAATCATTTTGAATGCAGAAGCCTTGTTCAGCGAAGACGAACTACAACGAATGCACGAACCACTGGGAGTTGAGAATGTGCTCAAGGACTAGGTATGGAACAGAAGTTACCCAGTTTAAACGAACACGATTTTAATATTATCAGCCATCTGATGGCGGATATTTCCGGCATACAGATGGCTGCCCATAAGCGTGCTTTGGTCTCCGGGCGGTTAATGAAACGCTTACGGATACTGCAGTTAGACTCCTTTTCTGACTACGTCGCCCTGTTAAAAAATCCACAGCAACAAGAAGAGCGTCGAATTGCCGTCGATCTGCTCACCACCAATGAAACCTTCTTTTTCCGTGAAAAACCGCACTTCGATTTGTTGCTAAAACTCCTAAAACAACACCCTCGACGCCCGTTGCGCCTATGGAGTGCGGCCTGTTCCAGTGGCGAAGAAGTTTATTCTTTAGCCATGATCTTGAATGAAGGGCTGGAAAAAGGCACCCACTGGGAAATCATGGGCTCTGATCTTTGCCGTCAGGCGTTAGATAAAGCCAAACAGGCCGTTTATCCCTTACAACGGACGGAAAACTTACCAACCGAATGGCTGAACCGTTATTGTCTGAAAGGTGTGGGCGATATGGATGGCCTGTTTCGTGTCGGCCCGGAATTGCGGCAGCACACCCATTTTGAATGCCTGAACCTGAATGCGCCACTTCCGCCAACACTGGGGAGTTTCGATATTATATTTCTGCGTAACATGCTGATTTACTTTGATCCAAAAACGAAACAGCAAATTCTGGAACGTATCCTCGCGCAATTAAAACCCGGCGGATTGTTATTTGTCGGCCATTCGGAAGGGCTACACGGCATCAATTTACCCGTCACAGTCTATGCGCCAGCGGTGTATAGGAAAACGGTATGAATAAACCACCCCTTTATCTCAATCCCGGAGGCTATTTTTTTGGTCAACTGGATGGTGATCTGATCACATTGCTCGGCTCATGCGTCTCATTATGCGCCTGGCACCCGGAAAAACGCTTATTAATGGCCAGTCATGTCGTGTTACCCGAACGTCCGAGCGACATGCTACTCAAAGATACCCGTTATGGCGATGTGGTGCTGCAGTGTGTTCTGGCTGATATTTATCGTCATAAAACCTTAACCAGCGAATACAAACTGGCCTTATTTGGCGGCAGTACCACCATCTATGCTCAGGATGATTACAAAAATTCAGTGGGCGCCCGTAATGTCGACTATATGCGTCATGTAGTGGAACAAGTCATGAAATGCAGTGTCAGCAAAGAAGATATTGGTGGCACGCAACACCGACGCTTACATATCGACGGAATCAACGGTCGGTTTCGTGTTTCGTTACTGGAAAAAGCCAGTTTACCGCAAGATAAAGAGGTGGAATGAATAAATCAATTCAGATCCTGGTGGTCGATGATTCCGCTTTAGTCCGCCAATTCATGACGGAAGTTATCACCAGCCAACCCGATATGACATTACTGGCCACCGCGCCAGACCCTATTGCTGCCATGGCCAAAATGCAAAAGCAATGGCCGGATGTCATCTTGTTAGATGTCGAAATGCCAAAAATGGATGGCATTACCTTTTTAAAACAAATTATGGCGCAGCACCCGACTCCCGTGGTCATTTGTTCCTCCCTGACAGAAAAAGGTACTGCGTTAACGTTGGAAGCGTTTAGTGCCGGTGCAGTGGCTGTTTTTACCAAAGCCACGCTGGGTGTGCGTCAGCATTTACAATCGATTGCGAATGATTTGATCCGGGCTATCCGCGAGGCCAGTCAGGCCAAAACCACAACCGTTCGGTCACCCATAAAAACTGCCCCAGTTACGATGGTGGCACCAGCACAAACTAGTCATACCTTGACCAGAACCACCGATCGTGTGGTGGCTATCGGTACTTCCACCGGCGGCACCATTGCTTTAGAAAACATCCTGACGCAACTCCCGCAAGATGTGCCGGGTATTGTCATCGTGCAGCATATGCCGGAAAAATTTACCGCCGCCTTTGCCGAGCGCCTAAATGGATTATGTGCCATTGAAGTGCGTGAAGCCAAAAACGGGGATCGGGTACTACAAGGCTGTGCCTTGATAGCCCCCGGCGGCTATCACACGCAAGTTGTCCGCAACGGCGCTTTTTACTGTACCGAGGTGTTTGATGCACCACCGGTGAATCGCCACAAACCCTCGGTCGACGTATTATTCCGTTCCGTTGCTAAAGCCGTGGGGCGCAACGCACTGGGCATGATCCTGACCGGTATGGGCGATGATGGCGCGCGAGGCTTGCTCAGCATGCGTCAGGCGGGAGCCAATACCATTGCACAGGATGAAGCCTCCAGTGTGGTGTTTGGTATGCCCAAAGAGGCCATCAAACTGGGTGCTGCTGAGCAGATCTTTAGCTTAAATCAAATGCCCACGATGATTGCTCAATTTGGTCGCAGATAATTATCTTTGGAATGTTTTTGGTGCAATGCCCCGTGATCGGGTTCCTAAACACATCAACCGAAAAGAGATTTTTAAAATAAATCATTAAAAATCAATATAATAAAAACAGGCATCCATTTTGCATTTTTAGTACTGCTTCAAGATTATGGCAATGATGCCCACGACTACTCCGGTAGCCGTGGGCTTTTTTTTTGTATGTAACGGAGTACTAAAATGAAAAAAAGTTTAATTGCCCTCGGCGTGGTATTAGCATGGCAAGGAACCGCACAAGCTCAAAGTTTACCCGATGGTATCGCCTCGGCAGTCAAATGGGGAAACACCGCGGTACAACTGCGTTATCGGTATGAATATGTCGATCAGGATAAAGCCGCGCACCCTGCTAATGCCTCAACCCTGAAATCGCGCCTGACCTGGAACAGTGGTGTCGTAAATGGTTATAAAGGGCTGGTGGAAGTCGATAACGTCAGCGTCATTGGTGCTGAGCGCTATAACAGCACCGTGAATGGGCTGACCACCTATCCTACCGTGGCCGATCCAGAAACCACTGTCGTCAATCAAGCTGCGTTAAGTTATAGCGCGGATACCTGGAATACCCTGCTGGGTCGTCAGCGAATTGTGCAGGGTAATGAACGTTTTGTTGGTAGCGTCGCCTGGCGTCAGCTCGAACAAACTTTTGATGCCGCCCATCTGGTCTTTACATCGAATAGCGCGCTGTCGATGGATTATGCCTATAGTTGGCGCATCAACACCGTGTTTGGCCCGGATAGCCCAAATGGGCAGCTGGACGGTGATTTCCATCTGTTCCGAACCGACTATAAGGTCACCGGCAATCAAACCGTTTCCGCCTTTGCTTATCTGCTTGATTACAACGATCCCATCAGCAATAGCAGTAATACCTACGGTCTGGAATACAACGGAACATTACTGCCGTTCCTCAAACCACATCTGGCCTATGCAACCCAAACTGACGCGGGTAACAATCCAACTGATTATTCTGCGCGTTATTACCTGGCTGAATTAGCGGCCTCCTGGCATGGTTTTACCCTGACACCAGGTTATGAAGTCTTAGGTTCTGATGCGGGAAAAAAAGGCTTTGCTACGCCATTGGCAACGCTGCATAAATTTCAGGGTTTTGCCGATAAATTCCTGACGACACCCGCCAATGGTATTCGCGATACCTATATCGATCTGGCGACGAAACGATTCCGGACTACGACCAGCCTGACTTGGCACTCGTTTAAATCGGATGAAAATGGGCAGGATTATGGTAACGAGGTGGATTTCGCGGTGGCGTATCCAGTTACCAACTATCTGACTGGCATGGTGAAATACGCACATTACAACGCCGATCAATTGGCCACCGATACCGATAAAGCCTGGATCATGGCGACGGTGAAGTTTTAATTTTGCGCTAAACAGAAACAACAAAGCCAGAAGATCGCTCTTCTGGCTTTTCTTTTTTAACCGTAAATCAGAAGCGTTTACGTGTGATCTCAATGACGCGTAATTGCGCCACTGCTTTTGCCAGCTCGGTGATAGCAGTCGCATAGTCCACATCGCCCGGGTGACCGTGGATTTTCTCCTCGGCAGCCCGTTTAGCAGCCTGCGCTTTCGCTTCATCCAAATCAGCAGCACGGATCACCGTGTCCGCCAGCACAGTCGCAGCTTCCGGTTGTACTTCCAGCATACCGCCGGAGATGTACATTACCTCTTCGGCGCCATGCAATTTAACCAGACGCACCAGACCCGGTTTGATGGAAGTCAGTAACGGTGCGTGACCGTGACGGATCCCCAGCTCACCTTCCGCGCCAGAAACCTGAACGGATTCGACACGACCGGAAAACAGCATGCCTTCGGCACTGACCACGTCCAGGTGGAAGGTAATCTCAGCCATAGAGCCTCCTGCCTGAATTACAGTTTCTTAGCTTTCTCGACCACTTCGTCGATGGAGCCAACCATGTAGAACGCCTGTTCCGGCAGATCGTCGTATTCGCCGTTCAGAATGCCTTTAAAGCCACGGATTGTCTCTTTCAGAGTCACGTATTTACCTGGTGAACCGGTGAATACTTCCGCAACGTTAAATGGCTGGGACAGGAAACGTTCGATCTTACGTGCACGCGCTACCACCAGCTTGTCATCTTCTGACAATTCATCCATACCCAGGATGGCGATGATGTCTTTCAGTTCTTTATAACGCTGCAGAACTGTCTGTACGCCACGCGCGGTTTCGTAGTGCTCCTGACCAACCACCAGCGGATCCAGCTGACGAGAGGTAGAATCCAGTGGGTCAACCGCAGGGTAAATACCCAGTGCAGCGATCTGACGGCTCAAAGTTACTGTTGAGTCCAGATGCGCAAACGTGGTTGCTGGTGACGGGTCAGTCAAGTCGTCCGCTGGTACGTATACCGCTTGGATAGAGGTGATAGAACCAGTCTTGGTCGAAGTGATACGTTCTTGCAGAACACCCATCTCTTCCGCCAGTGTTGGCTGATAACCTACCGCAGATGGCATACGACCCAGCAGTGCTGATACTTCAGTACCGGCCAGGGTGTAACGATAGATGTTGTCGATGAACAACAGAACGTCACGGCCTTCATCACGGAATTTTTCCGCCATGGTCAAACCAGTCAACGCAACACGCAGGCGGTTTCCTGGTGGCTCGTTCATCTGGCCATACACCATCGCTACTTTATCCAGAACGTTAGACTCCTTCATTTCATAATAGAAATCATTACCCTCACGGGTACGTTCACCCACACCGGCAAATACTGACAGACCGGAGTGTGCTTTGGCGATGTTGTTGATCAATTCCATCATGTTTACGGTTTTGCCTACACCGGCACCACCGAACAGAC
>JAYSBB010000066.1:0-10850 GCA_041915645.1 Tolumonas sp. | reverse complement strand
CGGCCATAGAGGTGATTAGCACAATAGCCACTGCAGTGATCACAGGCCAAGCCTACCCTGACGTATTCAACCTAGCCTCGGCTTAGTCAAGCCGGGGCTGGTGAACGGTTACGTGACATGGTCTGTTTCAAAATTAACTCCATTTACAACGGTTTATCTGCTCTGACTTCCTATCAGATAACAAACCATATTGGAGCGCATGAACCATCCTTGGATGCGAATGACAATAGAATAAAACTTGAGCTTTAAAAAGGGGCGCAAGCATACGTGAGCTTGGTGGAAGAATAAAGCAGGAAAAACCAAGAAACATCTTGGTTGAGGCGTAAATTATTATTAACTCGATATTTTATGCTAAGAATACAACGAATATGCAAAGATAGCTGCAGGAGGCGCTATTGCACCTCCTGTGGGAATGAATTATCGCTCGGTTAGCGATAATTTAACGGCCAACGCAGCAAACACCGAACCAGCGACTCGATTCATGATCACCTCGGCTTTCGGGCTTTGATTGAACCAGTTGCCGAGTTTGCCCGCCAATAAACTCACCAGCCCAAACACCAGCAACGTACACACGATAAAAATCGCGCCCAATTCCAGTAACTGCAAAGTCAGATGTCCTTGTGCGGGGTTGGTAAATTGCGGCAGAAACGCCAGAAAGAAAATCGAGACTTTAGGGTTGGTGATATTCATAACGATACCACGGCGATAAAGTGCCGTTTTATCCAACGCAGCGGCTTTAAGCGAACCAAGCCCACTGGCTCCTGTACGAAAAGCGCCCCATGCCAGATAAAGTAAATAAGCTGCGCCACAGAGTTTTAGCATGGTAAAGGCCAGCAGTGATTGCTGAAAAATAACCGCAACACCCAATGCCACTGCAGAGGTATGCACCAACAATCCGGTGCATAGCCCCAATGTCACAAATAAACCAGAGCTGACACCGCGCAACATCGATTGGGTCAGTACAAAAATATTATCCGGCCCGGGAGCAATACAAAGTAGCAATGAGGCAGTCAGAAACAATAGAAAAGTATCGGGGCTCAGCACGACTATATCCATCAGCACAAAATAATGCGTCCGATTCTATACCCTTCCCATTTGAAGTTGCAGCGGTGTTGGCTGCAATTCCAAGTTGTTTGGGTATAGCACTGCTTTTAGGTTTCCGGTGCAAAACAGCTGGCTCGCTCGATACATTCATCACAGCTAGGGGATCGACAAACATAGTTCCCGCCCAAAGCACACTGCTGACGGTAAAAGAACTTTTTCCAACGCATATTCTGGCTGTTCATCGCCACTAATTCCGGAAAACAACACTGCATCAGCTCACGTAAACTTTGACGGGAATCCAATCCCAGATCTTGCCACAGATGGTTAAAACCCATCGACGCCACCGCAATGATCTGTGCCATCGGTGCCGCATCCGGTTGCTGATAATCAGCTAACCACTGCGCCAGCTCCTGACATTCCTGTTCACGCATTGCCAGCAATTCCGACAATAATGTCTGTCGTTGTTGTTGCAACAAACCAATCACCACCGGCTGCGTGTCACATACTTGCAGAAGCTGATGATAAGCATCAGCCCCCAAGCCCATATAACGTGGCAGCTGGCTAATGCCTGCCTGATAACGCCACACCAGTTCTTTTAACCATTGCGATGGAGAAACAAGTCCTGTCGTCGTTAACAGCGATGCCTGTAATGGCATATCACACCGGATGGCCTGATTCATAAGCAATGGCTCCCTCTACCGGACAGATCTGGATACAACGCGGCCCGACGCTATGCCCCTGACACTCGTTGCAACGCTTGACCGAGATCGAAAAGACCCGATCTTGCTCGCGGATTGCCCGCTTCGGGCAAACCTCCAGACAACTGAAACATCCCACGCATTTTGCTGTAATAACACAACTCATCAGGCTACCCCGCGAACGTGCAGTTTCACCTCGGTTGCTTTAGGTTGTAATTGCCACCAGGCTGATAACGCTTCACGGATCGGCTGCCAGGCATAATCCACCACCGGTTGCCCCCCTGCTGCTTCAAGCTTCTGCCAAGGGCCTAAACCGAGGCGAGAACAGAACACCGCATCCATATCTGCCAATAAAGTGAGAGTGTCAGTCATGACATCATCGTGATCATCACATTCAGTCTGACCGTGACAATATTGCGCGACATGACGTTCGCCAACTAACGTCACGCCTTCACTGTTAACGCTGTAGATATGGAAACGTTTGGCGTGACCAAAGTGTTGATCGATTGCCATGCCTTGCTGTGTCGCCACAGCAACCAGACGCGCATCGGCATCTTCAGAAGCACCGGCACTGGCAATCGCGGCCTGAATTTTGGTACGTTGTTGCATCACCGGCGCGTAATCTTTTGCCTGTTCTGGCAGCGCTGAAAGGTTGAATTCCTGGCTGCGATCTTCACCCAGCATTCCCACGGCATCGGCACGACACTGCTGACAGTGCGCCATCTGTGGCATAAAAGCGCCACTGCGTTCACGTACTTGCGTCACTTCTTCAACAGTGGGTTCACGCTGGCCATTCAAACCATAATAGGTGCCATGCTCCGGTTTCGAGATCAATGGCATGATGTTGTGCAGAAAAGCGCCCATATCACGAATGGCATGGCTCACTTCCGCCAAATGGAAATCATTCACACCGGGGATCAGCACCGAGTTGATCTTCACTAAGATGCCGTTTTCCATCAGCTTACGCATGCCTTCTATCTGCTGATCGATCAAGATCTGCGCGCCTTCTTTGCCGCGGTAACGCACGCCGTCAAAATAGATCCAGTCATAAATCTGCGCTGATACATGGGCATCAATCGCATTCATGGTGATGGTGACATGATCAACGCCCAATGCGACCAGTGAGTCAACCGATTGTGGCAAGGCTAAACCATTGGTCGATACGCACAATTTCACATCGGGTAATGCCGAGCGCAGCCCTTCCAGTGTGTCGAAGGTACGGGTTTGATTGGCCAATGGATCGCCAGGGCCTGCAATACCAATGACCGATAATTGTGGAATAGCAGCCGCAACCGCACGCGCTTTTTGCAATGCTTGTTCGACATTTAATAACTCGGACACAACCCCCGGACGGGATTCGTTTGCACAGTCATATTTGCGATTACAGTAGTGACACTGCACATTACACGCAGGCGCAACGGCCAGATGCATGCGGGCATACTTATGATGAGCATTAGGGGAATAACAAGGGTGATGCGCTACTTTTTCTGCCTGAGCCATGGAAAAACCAGCTGCACCGTTTGAACTCCCGCATCCGCCGCCTTTTTTCTGGCTGCCACATCCTTGTCGCATTGTTGAATTATTCTCGGTCATATTCTGCTGCCTCATCACACTGGACTCTTTGTGATCTAAGGATGCAAACATCAATCCGATGAGTGAATTTATTTTAATGCATTGAAAAATATGGCTTTATAAAAACAAAACGCGCCTGAAATGTACGGTAGTTGTGTCACACAGAACTAACAATGTGACAAACCCCACATAATTTGATGATCAGCAGAAAATTGCTAACACGGTTTAGCCAAGATTTAATATTTTCAGCAAGTTCACAAAAAACTATTGTGTTAGATCAGTAAAACGCAGAAAAATCCGTTATGACATCATCAAATGTCATGATTCTCTGTATAATGCGCACCAGATTTATTGCTCATATTTATATCCCTGAACTATCGGAGTTATCCTTCCATGAAAAAAACCAAGATCGTATGTACTATCGGTCCTAAGTCTGAGCCAAAAGCAGTAATGGCTAAAATGATTGAAGCAGGCATGAACGTAATGCGCCTGAACTTCTCTCACGGTGACTTTGAAGAACATGGTGGTCGTATCAAGACTGTCCGTGAAATCTGTGCTGAAACCGGTAAAAAAGTAGCGATCCTGCTGGATACCAAAGGTCCAGAAATCCGAACTATCAAACTGGAAGGCGGTAACGACGTATCTCTGGTTGCTGGTCAGACTTTCACTTTCACTACAGACAAAACTGTAGTTGGTAACACTGAACGTGTTGCTGTGACTTACGAAGGTTTCGCTAAAGACCTGAAAGCTGGCAACACTGTGCTGGTTGACGACGGTTTGATCGGTATGGAAGTTATCTCTACTACTGACACTGAAGTTGTTTGTAAAGTATTGAACAACGGCGACCTGGGTGAAAACAAAGGTGTTAACCTGCCAGGCGTTTCTATCAAACTGCCAGCACTGGCTGAAAAAGACAAAGCTGACTTGGTATTCGGTTGCGAACAAGGCGTTGACTTCATCGCTGCTTCTTTCATCCGTAAGAAAGAAGACGTTCTGGCTATCCGTGACCACCTGAAAGCCCACGGTGGCGAAAACATCCAGATCATCTCTAAAATCGAAAACCAGGAAGGTCTGGACAACTTCGACGAAATCCTGGAAGTTTCTGACGGTATCATGGTTGCCCGTGGCGACCTGGGTGTAGAAATCCCTGTTGAAGAAGTTATCTTCGCTCAGAAGATGATGATCCAGAAATGTAACAAAGCACGCAAACCAGTAATCACTGCAACTCAGATGCTGGATTCTATGATCAAAAACCCACGTCCAACCCGCGCTGAAGCTGGTGACGTTGCGAACGCGATCCTGGACGGTACTGATGCAGTGATGCTGTCAGGTGAATCAGCTAAGGGTAAATTCCCTCTGAACGCTGTTTCTATCATGGCAACTATCTGTGAACGTACTGACCCAGTTATGCCTTCTAACCTGTCTATCGAAAATGCTAACGATCGTAAGAGCATCACCGAAGCAGTATGCCGTGGCGCAGTAGAAACTACTGAGAAACTGGAAGCTCCACTGATCGTTGTTGCGACTGAAGGTGGTAAATCAGCTCGTGCAGTTCGCAAATATTTCCCTAAAGCGAACATCCTGGCGCTGACTTCTAACGCTAAAACTGCTCAGCAACTGGTTCTGACCAAAGGTGTTACACCTGTTCTGGTTGAGAAACTGGCTTCTACCGACGCATTCTACGTGCAAGGTAAAGAAGCAGCGCTGGCATCTGGCCTGGCGGTAGCTGGTGACATCGTGGTTATGGTTTCTGGTGCTCTGGTACCAAGCGGCACCACCAACACTGCATCTGTACACAAGCTGTAATTTTCAGCTCGCGTTCCAGAACCTCAAAACGCCGGTACTCTGTACCGGCGTTTTTTTATTCTCACGCAGCGGTTTTTTGTGCGTCATCTCTCGTTTTGCTATATTCTTGCGCAAGTTTGATGCAGCCTGTTACAGCACATCAACATCAATACAACAAATGACCAACTGTGAGCACCACTATGCAAAAACAGCCTCTTTTCCGCAGTCTGTTATCCGGACTTCTTCTTCTGGCCAGTACAACTCTATTTGCAGCTCAGCAACAAGAGTTACCCACTCGCGCCAGTCTCGATAACAAACTCACTGCCTTAAACAAACGCGATACGTTGACCGTAGCTGAAAAAGCGCAAAAAGACGATATCGAACAAACTATTACGCTTTTAGATGCAATTGATAAAGAAAAGATCAAATTAAAAGATCAGGATCAATCCCTCACCAAAGCACCAGCAAAACTGAAAGAATTCGCCCGTCAGCTGGAATTACTACAAAAGAATGATGCGCAAGATACTCAAGCACTGAAAACCGAAATCAGTCGCCTGACACAAACACAGTTAGATGGTCGTCTGACCGATCTGTTGAGCCAGTTACAAAGTGCACAAAGTGATTTGGGCAATGCCAACAGCCAACTGACGTTCCTGCAAACCTTGCCAGAACGCGCGCAGTCTGCGATGAGTCAGGATTACCAGCGTATGCAGGATATCCGCAATCGTTTGAGTGGATTGAAACAAAATAACGGGGAAATGACCCCATCACTGCGCGTGAAACTGAACACCGAACTGGCATTTCTGCAGCTGCAACAAGAGCAACGCCAAAAAGATTTGGACAACAATACCAGTCAGCAAGATCTCTACAATAAACAACGTGATTTCCTGACTGCCCAAATCGCGCAGCTGAATAACTGGGTGCAGTTATTACAACAGCAAGTCAGTAACAAACGTCTGACCCTAACTGAAAAAACCGTAGAAGAAAGCGGTACTACGCAGACGGATACTTCCCAGGCGCTGCCATCCTTTATTCAAAAAGAACTGAAGCTGAATCAACAACTCAGCCAGCAATTAATTGATGCCACCCAAGGTGTAAACTCGCTGGTTCAGGAAAATATCAAAGTTAAAAACTGGCTGGATCGCACCACCCAGACCGAACAAAACCTGAACGAACAGATTTCGGTACTGAAAGGCAGCTTGCTGCTCTCGAAGATCCTCTATCAACAGCGTCAGATGTTACCCGATGCCAATTTAGTGCGTGGTTCGGAAGAACAGATCGCCGACTTACGTTTGGCACAGTTTGACGTCAACCAGCAACGAGACCAACTCTATCAGCGTAATGAATACATCCAGAAACTACTGGAAAAAAACAAAGGTGATGCATTAACTGCAGAGCAGATGGCGACCTTGAATGAAGCTCTGGATGGTCGTCGCGAGCTACTGGAGCAGTTGAATAAACAACTGGGCCAGCAGTTGAATTTGTCCATTAACCTACAATTGAACCAACAGCAGCTCGAACGCGTCAGTAAAACGCTGCAATCCACCTTACAACAGCAAATCTTCTGGGTCAGCAGTAACAAACCGCTGGATATGGCCTGGCTGACCGCCTTACCAGGCGCGCTCATGGCACAATGGCAAGCCGTCAATATCAGCGCCAATCTGAATAACTGGCTGCTGGAATCACTGAAAGTCTTCCCAGCCATTTTGCTGATGCTGATTATTGCTGGTGTCATGCTCTGGAAACGCCAAGCGATACAGAGTCGTTTTGAAAAGCTGGCAAAAGAAGTTGGGCAGTTGCGCAGTGATACGCACAGTCATACCCCTAAAGCGATTTTGCTGGTGTTCCTGCGTACTATTCCCGGCGCACTGCTGATCATGAGTGGTGGTCTGGCATTGGTTTTCAGCGGTTTATCCACGCCGCTGATCATTGGTGAACTCTCATTCCGCATGGCATTAGCCTATATGGCTTTTGGCTCAATGCGCCGCATGCTGAAACCCGATGGTTTGGCGCAAAAACACTTTGGCCATGATGCCCAAACCGTGGCGCATCTGCGTAATGCACTACGTTATATTTGGTACACCCTGTTACCGCTGATTTTTGTCGCCACACTGGGTGAATTAGATCCATCTCGTTTAGCCAATGACGTGGTTGGGCAAATTATCTGCCTGGTTAGCTTGCTGTTTCTGTCATTCGAACTGTTTACTACCGTACGTAAACGCCCGAATAACCAGCAAACCGGCTTGTGGCGCAATATAACAGCGCTGACCTTTGGGCTGGTGCCACTGATACTGATTGGCTTGTTAGGTTTTGGTTATTACTACACCGCATTAAAACTCAGTGCGCGTTTGATCGACAGCTTCTATCTGGTTTCAGTCTGGGTGCTGTTGTATGAAACCTCACTGCGTGGCTTGTCTGTTGCTGCCCGCCGTTTGGCTTATCGCCGCGCATTGGCAAAACGTCAACATCAACAACGAGCAGAAAATGCAGATGGTGTTGAAGTCAGTGATGACAAACCGATCACCTTGGAGCAAATCAACGAACAAACGCTGCGTCTGGTTACCGTCGCACTAACGTTAGTCTTCGCTGGTGCCTTCTATTGGTTATGGTCTGATCTGGTCGCCGTAATTGCTTATCTGGATAGTATTACGTTGTGGCATCACACCGTGGGCACCGATGGCAATGCCGTGCTGGAAGCCGTGAGCTTGCGAGATCTGCTCGGTGCTGGCGTCATCGCCATGGTGACTTACATCCTGACCCGCAACTTACCCGGCTTGTTGGAAGTGCTGGTTTTATCACGCTTGCAACTAGCGCAAGGCACGTCATATGCGATCACCACGATCTTGTCTTACCTGCTAACCGCGACTGGTACTATTTCGACCCTCTCAATCATCGGGATGGAATGGAATAAATTACAGTGGCTGGTTGCCGCATTATCGGTAGGTCTGGGTTTTGGTTTACAGGAAATCTTCGCCAACTTCGTCTCTGGCCTGATCATTTTGTTCGAACGTCCGGTGCGTATCGGTGACACCATTACTGTGTCCGGTTTTTCCGGCACCGTTAATAAGATCCGCATCCGAGCCACCACCATTACTGACTTTGACCGTAAAGAAGTGATCATTCCCAACCGGGCATTCGTGACTGAACGTCTGATCAACTGGTCATTGAGCGATACGATTACCCGTGTGGTATTACGTATTGGTGTTTCTTACGGTTCCGATCTGGAATTAACCCGTCGTTTGCTGCTACAAGCTGCTGCCGAAAACCCGCGTGTAATGAAAGAACCGGCCCCGAGCGTCTATTTCCTCGCATTTGGTGCCAGCACACTGGATCATGAAATGCGCTTCTTCGTACAAGAGCTGGGCGATCGTAACCCGGCACTGGATGAACTGAATCGCCGGATTGATCATCTATTCTCTGAACATGGCATCAACATCGCATTCAATCAGGTCGAAGTGACGTTGAAAAATGTGCATGGTGACGTGGTAAATGTAGATACTGCCGCAGGAGCAGCGGGGGCGGCGGCGTCCGCGACACTGGAAGCGATGGCAGCGGCCAAAGCCGCCATGGCTAAACCGGACGCTGAGCAAAAATAAAATGCCAACATGAGGGATTTTAAATCCCTCATGTTGTATTCGCGCTCCTTAGACTAAAAAGCCCACTGATATTCAGTGGGCTTTTTTCCAACATAAAACCGAAATCACGGCGCCAGACGGTCGATATGCCAGAAATCACCCTGCCGCTGATATAAGAAACGGTCGTGCAACCGATGTGCCCCACCCTGCCAGAATTCAATGCTATCAAAACGAATACGATAACCGCCCCAGAAACTCGGTACCGGAACTTCACCATTCGCAAATTTAGAGCGCATCTCCATAAATTTACTTTCCAGCATACTGCGGGCCGAAATCCGGCTCGATTGCTGACTGACCCAGGCTGCGATCTGGCTGTCTTTCGGACGGGAATGAAAATACTTGATGACTTCCAATGGCGATAATTGCTCCGCGACACCCGTGATATGGATCTGGCGCTCCAGCGTGTGCCATGGGAACAATAAGCTGACATGGTTATTAGCCTTGATCTGCTGAGCCTTACGGCTACCCAGATTGGTATAAAACACAAACCCATCAGCATCATAATGTTTCAGTAACACCATCCGCTGAAAAGGCTGGCCATTGGCATCGACTGTCGCCACGCTCATGGCGGTTGGATCACTCAGCTTAGCGTCACATGCCTGACGCAGCCATTTTTCAAACAAAACCATCGGATCCACAGGCAAATCTTCGCGGTGCAATCCGCCTTTCAGGTATTCACGACGTAAATCCGCAATATCCATTTTTCTGTTCTTCCCGTTAATGCGCAATGTTAATATTGTGCGCTGCATAACAGTTAATCACAAGTCTGTGATATTGCCTGCAAAGCGCTAATGTTTCTTGTCTCCGCGCAGGTGACCTTCTATGATCTTCACATTCCCACTATTCAGGTTTTATCCATGCGCACCTACGCTCTAACTCCGCTGGAATGCGGCTCAGTCCAAGCCATTCTGTCTGCCGTATTAAATGATAAATCACCAGTTGATCGCGCAACTGCGCAGGAATTTAAAGCAGAACCCATGCCGGAAGCGGCACAGCTCCACGTCATCTCCGCCGTTGGTGACATTTTACGCCACCTCAATCTGCTGGCATTTCTGGCTGATGTCGCCATGGATCAAGCCGGTATCGCCGTGCAATCACTGATCTGCCAATGGCACTTGCTGCGTAACCGCCAATTACCGAATTTACGAGCCGCCGATCTGTGTGACAGCAAAGTCTTCGAAGCTCGCCGTGAACTAGCCAAAGCACAACCTGCTTTGTGGGATGGTTGCCCGGAGTGGCTGGAACAGCTGGGTCAGGAACAACTGGGGGATGCATGGCCAGCAGAGCGTGCAGCGCTGACGCACGCTGCTAAACGCTACATCCGCGTCAACACATTAAAATGTGATGAAACACAGCTACAACACCGTCTGCAGCTGGAACATATTGATACCAAAGCAGTGCTTGGTGTACCCGGTGCACTGGAAGTCACTTCGAATGGTTCACTGTTTCGCACCCAAGCCTTTAAAGATGGCTGGTTTGAACAGCAAGATGCCGGTTCTCAACACATAGCCCCATTCCTGGGTGTCGAACCAGGTATGCGTGTGATCGATGCATGTGCGGGAACCGGTGGTAAAACACTGCATCTGGCCGCATTGATGGCAGGTAAAGGCCGCCTATTAGCGATGGATGTGGAACAGTGGAAAGTAGACAACCTGCGTCTGCGCGCCCGTCGCGCCGGTGCTCACAATATCGAACCACGCCTGATTGAAAGCAGCAAAACCATCAAACGCCTGAAAGAGAGTGCCGACCGCGTATTGCTCGACGTGCCATGCTCCGGCTTAGGGGTATTAAAACGTAACCCGGATACCAAATGGCGAGATACCGCAGAACGCTTACCGGTATTGCTGGAATTGCAAGCCGACATTCTGCGTCGCTACAGCAAAATGGTCAAAGTCGGTGGTCAGTTGGTTTATGCCACCTGCAGCCTGCTGCCAGCCGAAAACCAACATCAGGTGACTAAATTCCTGAATGAGTGTGATGGCCAATTCTCGCTGATCCGAGATCAAAGCATCAGCCCGGCAGAAACCGGCTTCGATGGTTTTTATATGGCCTTGCTACAACGCAACTAAATTAAGGTCAAAACGATAAAGGCATGAGTCTTCACATAGACAGGATC
>JAYSBB010000065.1:0-11160 GCA_041915645.1 Tolumonas sp. | reverse complement strand
AGAAAGGTCGCGCTTTAGCTAAATCGAGAGGTGTTTCTGTACATTGGATCCATACCGATTTACAGCACTACGATCCAGGCAAGCAGATATGGGATGGCGTAGTGGCTATATTCGCTCATCTACCACCCGATTTGCGTGCGAGTGTGCATGCTGATTGCGTGGAAAGTTTAAAGATTGGTGGCGTGTTGTTGCTCGAAGCCTATACACCAGAGCAACTTAATTTCAAAACGGGTGGTCCACCCCATGTAGACTGGTTAATGACACCCGAAGTATTACAACAAGAATTACATGGCCTCACATTTGAGCGTTTACAGAAAACTGAACGTGAAATCATAGAAGGTATTGGACATACCGGCTTGGGCTCTGTGGTACAAGTGATCGGGTATCGATAATCAAATGTTGAAGGCAAAAACGGATTTAGTTTATGCCTTCAACACATTACAACGTTAAAACTGCATAGCCTAGCGTTTGCAATTCCACTGATGAAGTCATTGCAGAAAGAACAATATCTACGAATGGTGGTAAAACATTTTTTGTTATCCCTTTGTTCGCTAAGGCCTGACTACAAATCATAAAAGAGACACCCGCATTCACTAACTCTATTAACACCGGTTGATTTTTTTCATATGCGTGGTTGTGCGTATTGAACATCTCAACAGCTGGGCCGGAAACCAGCACAACAATCGATAGATCATCAAGGTCAACTAAGGTCTGCCCGTACAGATTAATTGCGCGAGCTATTTTATCTAGCCCTGGCTGAATGGTATCTGATACGTTATCTAGGTTATTGAGTGTAAATAAAATTTTGTAGCTACCCGGCTCAGGAAATGAGACTTCGCCATCCCATTTTTTTACATTCCCAGCAGATCCAATCACTCTTTTTAAAGACGGATCAATGATACCTTTCATAGTCTTAAACCCACGCTAATTCAATTTACCCAATATTTTATTGATCTCGTTCGGCTCTGGCATTCCCTGTTGCTGCTGCAAACGCCCTGTTTCATCAAGATATAATAAAGTTGGTGTTGCGACCGATCCCAACTCATCCATTAATACCTGATTGTCGTCCAGCTTCTTTTGTATCGCAGATGGAATTGGATCTAACGGCTTCAGACCATTCTTGCCTTTGCTTTCTTCATATTCCTGTAATCCCTTAATTGGGTCTTTCATATTGAATAAAGCCGCCGCTTTTGTAGGACTATCATGGCTGAGGATCCCAACCAGAATATGTCTTATCTGAACTTTTCCACCCTCAACCCACGGACGTGCCTGCCGCCAGAAACGATTGCAATAAGGACAGTTGGGATCGGAAAACATATAAATAATTTTAGGCGCATTGTCCTGACCATCAGCAATCCAGGTACTTTTTTGCAATTTAGCCCACACCTGTTTTGCCATAGGTGAATAGACTAATTCATTCAACGGTTTTAACGAGAGATTGTTGCCGTTTGCGTCATAAAGATAACCGCTGAGGACAAACTTACCGTCACGACTGGCATACAAAGTAATTCCCTGCTTTTGATATTCAGCCGCATAACCTTGCATGCCATTCGGTGCATCAAAACGACCAACAATATGCATACCTTGTTTCTCAAAAGCTTGAATTGCCGCCGGAAGAGGTTCTGAGGCCATCACTCGTTGAAATGAAAAAAGGTAAAGCAGCAGCAGACTTCGCATTATGCTGACAAACATAAAAAACACCTTACTTTAGAAAAAGCTAAATAAGAAACATTAACAATACTGCAACAATATGCTTGTGACATCTCTTTTTTGCGGCGGGACGGGGAATAAATAGAGACAAAACGTTAACCGGTTATAGCCGGATATAACTCCCAGCTTAGTTGCAATGTGGATCAGTGGTTCACCATTGCCAGTATCAAAAACAGCATATTTTGCCCTCCGCGCATAGCTAGAATGATAAACCATGTTCCGAGAGCAATCCTTTTTCTGCATGGTTATCGCAGATCACCGTTAATTCAAACTGACAATTCACGATGGATCACTTCCCCTTTAGGCCGAATGAACTTTCCAGTAGCTTTAACGCAAACCTGTTTTGCTACCAACAAGCTGGCTTCCAGCAAATAAATTCCTCGACGCTGGCTCAATAAACGCCCAATGACTTGTACAGAATCGCCAACCAAAACCGGTACATGAAAACGTATATTTAGTTCGGCTGTTAGAGCTTCAATGCCTTGGGATAACAAACAATGTGTCATCGCTGCATCAAGCAACGTACTCGCAATGCCTCCATGCAATAAATTGGTGTACCCCTGATGTTTTTTATCAACCCGATAATATGCGGTCACTTTGTTATCTGCCGAGGATGTAAACTTGAGCTGTAGTGAATGCGGATTTTGCGCTACGTCGCTACAGACAACGCAATTTGCATGACTTTGCAGACATGCCTGATAGATATTCATGTGTTTCCTATGTAAAGATCAGGAAGATTATTACCTTCCTGATCTCAAAAAAACTACTCAGCTGACAATTCCTCAACAGCAGCCAGTGCCTGAGTACCATAAATTACTGCCGGACCTCCGCCCATCAACACAGCGACATCGATCGTTTCAACTAATTCTTGTTTGGTGGCGCCCGCTTTCAACGCTGCCGCAACATGCGAACCAATACAACCATCACAACGAGCCGCAATTGCAATACCCGTTGCAATCAATTCCTTGTGCTTAATACTGACCGCCCCATCAACCATCGCGGCTTTATGTAATGCCAAAAATGCATTCATGGTATCAGGACTTTCTTTACGATAAGCAGAGCCGAATTGACGTTGATCCTGATTGATTTGTTTGTAGCTTTTAGCCATCCGTAACCTCTTAATCACAGTATTTCTAGAAAAATTTGGTGCGTAAATAATTACACTGCGCGACAGCAGCGTTTCTCTTGTGTCGAGAAATGTTCTGCGTCGTGTTTTTTATGACAACAGCGTTGTTGCTCTGAATGATCATGTTGATGATGGCATTCATGCGTCTCACCATGCTGACAACCACAGCCGCCAGATGCTTTTTTCTCTTCGAAATGCAGTGATTGGCGCCCCTGTGACGGGCTAGTAAGTTGAGTTAGTAAGTTGGCTTTTTCGCTACTCAATTCCGTGGCGTTCTGCCGTCCACATTGAGTCTGAAAAACATCAAACTGACTTTCAAGTAATTTACCCAGCATGCGTCCACCGATGTTTCTAACGATAATACGTTGAGCATTTTCTGCTTTTAGCAGTGCTAATAACTGACTTTTGCCTGCGCAATTTGCGTCTAAAGCAGGATTAATCCTTTCTCCTAAAATCTGACCATTGTCATCTAAAAAAACAAAACTGTCGGCCTTTGTAAAATGGCTAGCAACGCGGTCCTTGTTCATCGGAATAGCGGTGATCATCAGAGTTAACTCCTTCTTCCCTATGCATAATTAAGGCTTTGCCCTGAGTTAAACAGTCCACCACTTTAAAGCGGGCTGATTTCAGAACATTAGCCAATGTCTGCCGGGATACACCCATTTCAATGGCGGCTTCCTGCTGCTGCATTCCCAGCAAGTCAACCAGCCGTAATGCCTCGAATTCATCTTCGGCCAATGTCACCTGTTCAAGTTGAGACATAGGTATGCGATTAGGCTTGAAGCAACTATCTGCAGGTCTACCGCAAATAGTTCTGGGAATTTTAGGTCTCGCCATGGGGGCTCCTTAATTGGCATATGCCATATATAAGCTTAATTATTGGCATATGCAAATAATTGTTTGTGATATTTTCGACTACAAATAAATTGGTTATGTTGCGATTCAAGCCGACAAATTTTGATTTTTTTATCGTTTGATGTTTTGCAAGAAATAAAATTTTGCTGATTTTTCAAACGTCATTTATGACTAACTATAAGAAAATAAACATTAAAAAAGAGGATCATGATGTCATGATCCTCCTTATTGTTGAACTATCAATTAACGCCTAATTTACCGTCTTTGATTCTTCTTTTCGTGCCAAATAGAGAAAATACAGCACCGGGATCACGACCAGCGTCAGCACGGTCGAGGCAAACAACCCAAACAGCAGGCTGATGGCCAGACCGCTAAAAATCGGATCATCCAAAATAAAGGTGGCACCAATCATCGCGGCTAACGCCGTCAGAATGATGGGCTTCGCCCGCACCACGCCGCTATTGATCACCGCTTCCGCCAGTTCCACGCCCGCCGCGCGTTGCTGATTTACAAAATCAACCAACAGGATGGAGTTGCGCACGATAATGCCCGCCAGCGCAATCATGCCGATCATCGACGTGGCAGTGAATGGCGCCCCCATAATGGCATGGCCAGGCATGACGCCGACTAAAGTCAGTGGAATAGGTGCCATGATGATCAGCGGCACACTGTAGGAGTTAAACTGCGCGACCACCAGAAAGTAGATCAACAATATGCCGACGGAATAGGCAATGCCCATGTCGCGGAAGGTTTCATAGGTGATTTTCCATTCGCCATCCCACTTGATAGCGACACCGGAAAGTCCGTCCGGTTGTCCAATTAACGACTGTTGCCATGCCGGATGTTTATCGCGCAATGTACCGGCGATTTCCGCCATACCATAAAGCGGGCTGTCGAGTTTACCCGCCATATCGGCAGTCACCATCACCATCGGTTGCATGTTTTTGTGCATGATACTGTGCGCTTTGCTGGTTTTATTGACCTGCACCAGCTCACTCAAGGCGATGGCTTTGCCAGTAGCTGAGGGTAAAGTCAGGCTTAACACACCGAGCAGATCGACTTTTTCGCCATCCTCAAGACGCAAGCGGATCGGCTTGGCATATTTCTGATCGGGTGCATGTAGATAACTGACATCTTCGCCATTCAAGGCGCCAGCCAGTGTTTGCCGGATCGCAGCTTCTGCAATGCCGAGACGGGCGGCACGCGCTCGATCAATCATGATTTGCCAATGTTGCTGTTGCGCTGGGACATCAACATCAATATCCACGATATCGGCGGTGTTTTTAAAGGTATCCTGGATCTGTAAGGCGGCCTGTTCACGCATAGCTTGTGTCGGGCCATACACTTCCGCCAGGATCGGTGACCACACTGGCGGGCCGGGTGGGATCTCGACGACTTTTAGTGTTGCACCTGCTTTTTGCGCTAGAGGCGCTAACCGTTCCCGTGCGTCACGGGCAATCTGGTGGCTGGAACGCTCGCGTTCATGTTTGCCTTGCAGATTGACCTGCAGATCGCCGAGTTCCGCCGATTGCCGCATGAAATAATGTCGCACCAAGCCATTAAAATTGATCGGTGCGGATGTACCGGCGTAGATCTGTACGGAAGTCACTTCTGGGATCTGCTCGGCTTTATGCGCCAGTTGTTGTAATAGCGCCTGCGTTTGTTCCAGTGGTGTACCTTCCGGCAGATCGACCATCACCTGAAACTCGGATTTATTGTCAAATGGCAGCATTTTTAACACTACCAACTCAACGACCGGTAATGCTAACGACCCCAGCACCAACAAGCCCACTACAAGAGCCAGTTTACGGCGTGCTTTTTTCGCATGCTCACCCAGCAGGAATGAGCCAAGAATGCGGCGCAACACTCCGGTGGCTTTATGTTCCGATGCGCTGGATACGTTGTGATGATGTGACTTCAGCAGGTGTAGTGCTAACCACGGCGTGACGATAAAAGCCACGCCCAGTGAAATTAGCATGCCTGTACTGGCATTGATCGGGATCGGGCTCATGTATGGGCCCATCATGCCACTAACAAACGCCATCGGTAGCAGTGCGGCAATCACCGTGAGTGTTGCTAGAATGGTCGGCCCACCGACTTCATCCACCGCCTGTGGAATAGCCTCTTTCCAATTACCGCCTTCTTGTTGATGTCGGTGGATGTTTTCCACCACCACAATGGCATCATCGACCAGAATGCCGATGGAAAAAATCAGCGCAAACAGCGAGATACGGTTTAAGGTAAATCCCCAGGCCCATGAGGCAAATAACGTCATCGCCAGCGTCAGCACAATCGCACTACCGACGACAGCGGCTTCGCGCCAGCCCATACTCAGCCAAACCAAAATCACTACCGCGCTGGTAGCAAAAATCAGTTTACTGATGAGTTTGTTGGCTTTCTCATTCGCGGTTTGCCCGTAGTCGCGCGTCAGGCTGACTTCAACCCCCTGCGGGATCAGGATATTGTGAATTTGTGCCACCCGTGCACTCACCGCTAGGCTTAAATCGACGGCATTGACACCAGGTTGCTTGGCGATCGCCAGCGTGACAGCGGGGTAAATTTTGCCTTGCTGACTCATCCAGACATTGGCGTTTGGCACATCGGCACCTTCGTGGATTGTCGCCACATCAGCCAGATACACCGGATGCCCTTGCTGGCTACTGATAATCAACTGACCCACGTCGTCAGCGGAACCAAGAAACTCACCGACTTGTAGGCTTATTTGTCGGTTATCTTGCGTCAGCGACAGATTGTTTTGCTGCTGATTGGCACTGTTTAACACCTGTGAAATTTGCAGCCAATTTAAACCAAATGCATTGAGTTTGGCTGGGTCAATCGTCACCTGTACGATCCTGTCATGCCGCCCAACGGTCTGGATCTGGCGCGTGCCAGGTAGCCGCTTCAGCTCGGTTTCCAACCCGTGCGCTATCTGTGTGAGCTGTTCCGCCGTAATGTCAGCCTGTTTGCTCCATAACGTTAAATTCAAGATCGGCACATCATCAATGGCGCGAGGTTTGACCAGTGGTTCGCCGACACCTAAACCGGCGGGTAGCCAATCTTTGTTCGATGCCAGTTGGTTATACAAATCAACTAACGCTTGCTGACGCGGTTTGCCCACTTTAAACGCCACGATCAACATGGCACCACCGGGTTGCGAGAAAGAGTACAGGGTGTCGATATCTTTCATTTCCGATAACACCTGTTCAGCAGGCAGCGTCACCAACTGTTCCACTTCCTGCGGGCTGGCACCGGGGAAAGGAATATAGATATCAGCGAACGTTACCTCGATCTGCGGCTCTTCCTCTTTCGGTGTCACCAGCACAGCGGCAATACCTAACAGTAACCCCACAATAGCCAGCAACGGTGTGATGGGTGAATGCAGAAACTGACGGGCGATCCGCCCGGCGAGGCCAAGATCAGGGCGCATACTGGCCTCCCTGCTGTGCGATAACGGCGTAGGCATCTTTGGCAATCACGTCACCAGCGTTCAAACCGGAAAGGATCTCGATTTGCCCGTCATAATGGCGACCCAGCCGCACTTGCCGTAACACAAAACCATTTTTTTCCGCCAGATACACGGCAGATAACTCGTTTTGTCGCAGCACCGCATTTTCTGGGATCAGCAGCTTCGGCTTGGTTGCTAACGGCATGGCTAATTTCACCCAGCTGCCATTGCGCCAGATGGGCGTGGTTTGTTTCGGTAAATTCGCCCGTAAGGTAAAGCTGTGACTGGCCGGATCAGCGAACTGATACAGCTGATGCTGCGGCAGTGTAATGACCTGGCCATCAGGAAAGGTGATTTGTAATGGCGTCGTCTCTTTTAACTGGCTGACGTAACGCGCTGGCAGAGACGCGACCACGCGCATATTTTCGAAGGCATAGCCACTGAGTAATGGCTGGCCGGGGTTGACGGTTTCACCTAATGACACATGGCGAGCCGATACCACGCCAGCATACGGGGCAACGATACGGGTAAAACCGAGATTCTCACCGGCTTGTACAAGTTCCGCTCGCGCTTGCTTGAGCACACTGGCGGCGGCTTGTGCTTCTGTGGCGGCACTGTCGTATTCGCGGCGGGAAACCGAGCCTTTTTGGACCAAATCAACCAGTCGTAACCGTTGCCGTTCGGCATCGTTATACCGTGCTTCCGCTGCTTTTACCGCAGCTTTGGCCTGGTCTTGTCCGGCGGTTTGTGAGGTGTTGGTGATTTCAACTAACAGATGACCACTGGGCACCACATCATTCACATCGACGCTGATGGCGCTCACCCGCCCGCTGGTTTGCGCTGAAACCGTTCCTTGGTCAATCGGCTCTATTCTTCCATCCATCACAAACCATTCAGGTACATCTGATAACGTTACGGGCAAAGTGTCAGTAAGCGCCGTTTCAGCATGAATGCTAACAGAAGCAAAAATGAGAAGGGTCAAAAGACATCGCATAACTAAAATCCTTTAATTAGAAATATCTAAAGTATATCCCTTTGGATATGCTATAACTAATGAAAGTCTAGATCTATTCGACGGTTATAGTGAGAAATCACACCTATCCACTACTTTAATCAGGTAAAAATCGCAGATAGATCAAATTTCAGCTGACAAATTTGAATGACGTTTAATCAGTAATTGTTTGAGGAACTTATGACTGTAGATAAAGCTGTTCGAGCGCTAGCCGGCACCATGGTATTACTCTCTGTCGCATTAACTTATTGGGTCAGCCCATGGTTCGTGCTGTTGACTCTTTTTGTCGGTGCCAATTTGCTACAAAGCGCCTTTACTGGCTTCTGTCCTGCAGAAAGCGTTTTTAGAAAAATGGGGCTAAAGTGAATATAGGAAGGAATATTAATTTTCAATTTTTAACGTGATCCTCTGCCAGAGAATAAGGCTTGTTACTAAGCAAAATGATGTGGATCTGGCTCGGATTCAATGGATCGGAGATCTCAGATGGCAACAATAATTATAGTTGGCGCTGGCTTAGGTGGAATGTCAGCCGCGTACGAGCTTAAAGCTGAATTAGGTCAACAGCACGAAGTTATCCTAATCAATAATAAACCTGATTTTGAATTTACCCCATCCAACCCCTGGATTGCTGTCGAATGGCGACAACGCAAAGAAACGTCAATTCCTATTGAACCTTATGTCAGCAAAAAATCTATCCGGTTTATCGCTTCCGGCTTACAAAGCCTAAATGCAGAGCAACAACAGATAAACCTGACAGATGGGCAAAAACTAAATTATGACTTTTTAGTCTTGTGCACCGGTCCTGAATTGGCATTTGATGAAATAATCGGATCCGGTCCTGACGCAGGTGGAACTAGCAGTGTTTGCACATTAACGCACGCAGAACATTGTCGGGATAACGTAAATAAACTTATTAACGAACCTGGTCCTGTGATCGTCGGTGCGATGCCGGGAGCATCCTGTTTTGGACCAGCATATGAATACGCATTTATTTTGGATAAACATCTACGAGATAAAAAAGCCAGAAAATCAGTACCTATGACTTTCGTTACCAGTGAACCTTACATCGGGCATCTTGGTTTGAATGGTGTTGGTGATTCGAAAGGGATGCTGGAAAGTGAACTGCGACAACGGGATATCAGCTGGATTTGTAACGCGAAAACAGTCGGCATCATTGATGGCAAAATGGAAATCGATGAGTTGGATGAAGACGGCAATGTTAAGCGACACCACAGTTTGCCATATAAACACGCCATGATGTTACCAGCGTTCCGCGGAATTGCGCCGTTACGAGCAGTAGAAGGATTAGTGAATCCTCGTGGATTTGTATTAGTGGATGATCATCAGCGTAATCCTAAATACCCACAGATTTATGCGGCCGGTGTCTGTATCGCAATTCCACCGCTAAGTAAAACCCCCGTTCCTACCGGTGTACCGAAAACCGGCTATATGATTGAGTCAATGGTGAGAGCCATCACGCATAATATTAAAGCAGAACTAATGGGACAGCAGCCTACGTGTAAGGCGACCTGGAATGCTATCTGTTTAGCCGATATGGGTGATACGGGTGCCGCTTTTGTTGCCATACCTCAAATTCCCCCCAGAAATGTGGCTTGGTTTAAGAAAGGAAAATGGGTTCATCTGGCAAAAATCGGATTTGAAAAGTATTTCCTACATAAAATGCAAATTGGAGATACCGAACCGATGTATGAACGATTCATGCTGAAATATCTTGGTATTGATAAGTTGGAGTAGTTCTCAATATTAATTGAAGAAACACTAACCCTGCTATTAAACAGAGCAGGGTTAGATACAGTAAACATCATCAATGATGCAAAATATTAACCCATCTAATTTGAGAAAATTTTATGCAAAAATTAATGATTGCTAGTGCATTATCACTTGTTTTGTCTACTGCTTATGCTGCGGACACGTTTACCGATGCGATGCAACAAGCATATGTGCCCTATCGGGTTGCATTGTTCAAGACCGGAAATGGAACACAGGAAGAAGCCTTAAATAGTGTGCAGCAAGCTCAGCAGACGTGGAAAAAAATATCTGAACAATTTGGATCGAAAGCGCCGGCACCTTATGACCGAGACACCGCGTTTACTGCCACACTGGAAACTGTGACACAAAGTTATTCTGAAGCAATCGAACAAGTAAAAGATAAGAAATTAACAATAGCGCACCAAACACTGGAGAAAGTGCGAGGAACGCTGGCGGAACTACGCCATCGTAATCAGGTTATCATTTATAGCGACCACATGAATGCTTATCATGCCGTTATGGAACAACTTATTGAGCACAGCAAAAAAACATTGGCCGAGTCAGATGGAATACAAAAATTAACGCTTAAGGCTGGAGCATTAATCTATCTTAACGAAAAACTCGGTTCAGAAGCACCAACGGAATTCAGAAAAAATCCTGAATTTATTAAATTACTGGATGCACAAAATGCATCAATAGCGGCACTCCAAAAAGCATTATTCAAGAAAGACGCACCAGCCATTCAGAATGCAATCAGTAAACTAAAAATGCCCTACTCCAAATTATTCGTTAAATTTGGCTAAAATATACAGGAGCTCTAGCTTAAGAGCTCCTATATAAACACACACTTTGCCGGAAACTCCCATGATGAATGGTCAAGGGAAAGGAATGGGTATTTGGATACAAGTTGTTGTGTAATGAATTATTATATTTAATTATAGATTAAATATAATAATTCCCCTATTAAACACTTACCACAAAAACAAATTAATGTAATCGATTTTACCAATATGATTATGTTTTATATCCTTATTTATAAATCACAACCTTAAGGGAAAATTAAGATTTCCTTGCTAATTTTATGTTGTTAGTTCAAATGTATCATGTCAAAACGTTATCAGTATTACTTTGTAAAATTCATCCATATATAAATTATGTAATCAGGTTAGCCAAGGATCATCGGGCATATTTTATTTCCTGATTACCATCGAACCTCAGCCAGTTTTAATAACCGAGCTGGCA
>JAYSBB010000064.1:0-11225 GCA_041915645.1 Tolumonas sp. | reverse complement strand
ATAAATTACCGTCCGAAAAAGTGTTTAGGATTTAAGCAGCCAGCCAAGGTTTTTGAAGAAATGAGGCTAGCCGCTTAAATTGGAGAGTGTCGCACTTCGGACTTGAATTCGGGGTTCTAATATTTCATTACGGGAATTGAAATCATCGTCACGATTACCGATCTGTTAATTTTTCTGATCTACAGACCATGGTCCATCCAAAGGAAATAGGATGGACGCCTCCATACTTTCTGTGACTCGCCAATTTAATAAGACATCCTTTGTTTGTATAAACTGTTGCTGGTGTACTTAATAGTCAGACGGACAAGGTAATTTACACCACAGGGTTGAGTAAGGATTCAGACCTATTTATTCAACTACTGGAAAGCTGAAACGGCATTACCGTCGGGCGCACCATTTCTTTTTGCATCAAATTAAAGCCCCAAAATAAAGCAATCAAAGTCGATTGTCCGTAAGACGGCATGAATTCACTTGAATACGTGTATTTTTATTATTTATTTGAATAAAAAACAGACAATTTCACGATGAAACATACAGTTCGGCTGTTCTCTTTGCTTTATTAATTTGTGGCATAAGATTTGCGTTTTTTCATAAGGATAGTGCAGCATTCCACTGACATAGCTTATTGAGTTGTTTGTGCCTGTTGTTATAAGGCTTTTAAGCAGCCGTTCACCGATATGTTCAGAGACATGCATTGTACTTGGTTGTTGAAAAGGATGTTATGTCTATGCATGAACTGACCAAAAATTATGATCCGAATGTTTTTTATGACGAGTTGATTGATTTTTCCGGAGCTCCTCGGCCCCCCGCTAAAAGACTGCTAAAATATCTGGACGCACTCGCTGCTGACGAATTGGAAAAGCGCCGCCTGACAGCAGAAGCAACAGTTCAGGAGATGGGGATCAGTTTTACCGTCTACACTGAAGAGGGCAATATCGACAGAACTTGGCCCTTTGACATCATTCCCCGCACTATTGAAGCGAAAGACTGGGTGGTTGCAGAAGCAGGGCTGAAGCAACGACTTACCGCACTGAACCGCTTTATAGATGATCTGTACCACGATCAAAACTGCATTAAAGACGGCATCATTCCTGAATATATCATCACAAAATCTAAAAATTTCCGCCCAGAATGTGTTGGTGTTTCACCAGCTTACGGAGTGTGGGCTCACATTTGCGGCACCGATTTAGTCCGTGATGAAACAGGTCAGTTCTATGTGTTAGAAGACAACCTGCGTGTTCCTTCCGGGGTTTCTTATATGCTGGAAAACCGGGCGATTACTAAACGGGTACTTCCTGAATTATTTGAAAATGATGACATTAAACCTATCGATGCTTATACCTCACAACTATTCGACATGCTGGCAGCGCTCTCTCCGCGTAAAATAGCTCGCCCGGAAATCGTGGTCTTAACCCCTGGGATCTATAATTCCGCCTATTTTGAACATGCTTTTCTGGCGCAGCAAATGGGGGTGGAATTAGTCGAAGGCAGTGATTTATTCATTGGTAAAGACGATTGTGTCTATACCAAAACCATTTATGGCCCTGAGAGGGTTGATGTAATTTATCGCCGGATCGACGATCTGTTCCTTGATCCGGAAGTGTTTGATCCTGATTCCGTGCTTGGTGTGCCAGGGCTGATGCGGGCATGGAAAGCTGGCAACGTCGCACTAGCGAATGCACCTGGAGCCGGTGTTGCTGATGACAAAGTCGTATATGCGTATGTGCCGGAATTGATCCGTTACTATCTGAACGAAGAACCGATTTTACCCAACGTCACCACTTATCTGTGCGAACGAGAAGATCACCGCGATTATGTGCTCAACAATATCCATCAGTTGGTTGTTAAGCCGGCGAATGAATCCGGTGGTTACGGCATGCTGGTCGGCCCTCACTCTACCGAGAAAGAGCAGCAATTATTCATTGAGCTTATCAAAGCGAATCCGCGCAATTACATCGCCCAGCCGACATTAAAACTCTCAACCGCCCCGACACTGATCGGCAAAGGCGCACTCGAACCACGCCATTTGGACTTACGTCCATTCATTTTGCAGAGCAAAGAGACCTATGTCACTACCGGTGGGTTGACACGGGTCGCAATGAAAAAAGGATCTCTTGTCGTTAATTCGTCACAAGGTGGCGGTAGTAAAGACACATGGATTGTTGAGACAACGGGAGACTAAGAGAATGCTATCAAGAGTGGCGGAACGCCTTTACTGGAGCGCACGTTATCTTGAACGTGTAGAAAATACAGCACGCTTAGTCAGTGTCTATGATGATCTGCTTTATGATTTACCACGAGATATCGCTATCTCTTGGTACAACCTAATTGAGATTAATAGCGGCGTTGAACTGTTTGAACAGTGTTACAAGGTAAAAGATGAACGGAATGTGCTGAAATTTTTGCTGGCCGATGACAACAATCCCGGTTCACTTTTATCATCATTAAAGATGGTGCGTGAAAATATCCGAACCACACGGGATGTGGTTCCCGGAGAGATGTGGGAGCTGATCAATGAATTGGATTTATATGCAAAAAAGCATATAAAACAAGGAATTGACCGTTCTGAGCGGCACACTTACCTCAATACTATCATTGAAGGAAGCCAGAAAATTATTGGCCTTCTGAGTGGCTCAATGGACCGAGGTGCCGGCTGGAGTTTTCTGAATATCGGACGCTATCTGGAACGGGCTGATATGAACACCCGGATTTTAGATGCCGCAAACTCTCTGTTGATGCAATCACGAGAAGAAGAGAGTGTTAAGTTGGGTCAAGTGATCTGGTCAAAGGTGCTCAAATCACAAAGTGCCTACCTGAGTTTTCGCCGCACAATGCGCTGCTCAATTAAGGGCGCAAAGGCAACAACATTCTTGCTGACTGATCCGCATTTCCCTCGCTCACAGCGCTTTTGTTTGGAACAGATCAAACTGGCAGCCAGCTCACTGCCTCGTTCTGAAGTTATTGCCGAACAGGTAGATGCACTACTGAATAACACGCAGGGTGTTGAAAAATCAGATGATTTAAATCAGGAATTCAGCCGTTATCTGAATGACATTCAATTACGCATTATCACATTACATCATCAGATCAAAGATAACTGGTTTCAGTATCTGTAGGGAGATGCCGCATGACGATCCGTGTTGCAATACAGCATAAAACCACCTATGAATTCGATCGCTTTATCAATGTATCTCCCCATATTTTACGTCTGCGCCCGGCACCTCATTCCCGTACGCACATTCATGGTTATTCACTGAAAGTTTACCCAGAAAATAATTTCATTAACTGGCAACAAGATCCCTTTGGTAACTATCAGGCCCGTTTGGTTTTTCCGGAAAAAACCAAAAAACTGGAGTTTGAGGTGGAAGTTATTGCGGATATGACAGTTATCAATCCGTTCGACTTCTTCATCGAGAAATATGCTGAAACGTTCCCGTTTGATTATGATCGCGCATTAAAAGATGAGCTGGCACCTTACCTGAAAATTTCTGAAGATGGCCCTGAGCTGAAAAAGTGGCTGTCAGACATTATAAAAACCGAAACCCCGGTTGTGGATTTTCTGGTGCAACTCAACAGCCGGTTGGCTCATGAAATTGAGTATGGCATCAGAATGGAGCCAGGCGTGCAGACGTGTAAAGAGACGTTGACGCTGAAAAAGGGGTCCTGCCGCGATACTGCTTGGTTACTGGTGCAGATTTTCCGGCATCTGGGGTTGGCCGCCCGGTTTGTCTCCGGCTATCTGGTGCAGTTGACTGCTGACATTAAAGCACTCGACGGCCCTTCTGGGCCTGAGCAAGATTTCACCGATCTGCATGCATGGTGTGAGGTTTATCTACCTGGTGCAGGTTGGGTAGGGCTTGACCCGACCAGTGGTTTGTTTGCCGGGGAGGGTCATATTCCGCTGGCATGTACGGCAGAGCCGGCCTCTGCAGCACCGATCAGTGGTTTTACGGACAAATGCGAATGCCAATTCAGCTATTCAAACATGGTGATCCGTATTCACGAAGACCCTCGGGTGACAAAACCTTACAGCGATGATGAATGGCAAAACATCAAGGCGTTAGGTCGTGCTGTTGATGTTGAATTACAAGAGGGTGATGTCCGCCTGACCATGGGGGGAGAGCCGACATTTGTCTCTGTCGATGATATGGATTCCGAGCAATGGAATACCGAGGCGCTGGGTGCCGATAAGTTACGGCTGGCCAAAGATCTGTTGCTGCGGATGAAAGCACAATTCGGTGGCAATGGTCTGCTGCATTATGGTCAGGGTAAGTGGTATCCGGGCGAAGAGGTTCCTCGCTGGGCATTGGGATGTTTTTGGCGTACCGACGGCGAAGCCCTGTGGCATAACCCTGAGTTGCTGGCGCGGGTAGATAAAAATTATGGTTATGACGAACCGCATGCCCGCCAGTTTGGTGCGGCTTTATGTCAGCAACTGGGCCTTGCTGAGTCATATCTGCAACCCGCCTTTGAAGATACCCTCTATTATCTGTGGCAGGAACGTGCATTACCCGCTGACGCTGATCCACGAAAAGCGGATCTGAACGATGATCTGGAACGTCGCCGACTGGCAAAATTGCTCACCCGTGGGCTGGATAAACCCACTGGCTATATTCTGCCAATCGAGTTTGACGGGATTCAGTGGCAAAGCAGCCTATGGCAGATGCGGGCAGAAGTGATCACGTTGATCCCCGGCGACAGCCCGATGGGTTATCGCCTGCCACTGAATTCATTACCAGCGGTTTCTGAAGAAGAGATCGATGCCGAGCGTGATCCGTTCGAACCAAGAGATGAACTGCCGCTGTATTCTGTCGCCAACGATGCACCGACTATTGCGGCACAACAAGCGTTGCAGCTGCAAAACCAACCCCGGCTGAAAATTGTAAAAAATGTGGTTCGTACCGCATTGTGCGTGGAGCCTCGGGACGGAAAACTGCATTTGTTCCTGCCTCCGGTGACTTATCTGGAAAATTACGTTGCACTGATTAATGCGATAGAAGCGGTTGCCAGCAAACTGGAACTGCCTGTTGTCATTGAAGGCTATGAACCACCAAAAGATTATCGATTACAGAAGTTTTTGATCACCCCCGACCCCGGCGTCATTGAGGTCAATATTCACCCGGCCAAAAACTGGGATGAGCTGGTATTTAACACCGAAACACTCTATGAACAGGCTTATCTGTCGAGGTTAAGTGCAGAAAAATTCATGCTGGATGGCCGGCATACCGGCACCGGTGGTGGAAACCATGTCACTCTAGGTGGCCGTACACCGGCAGACAGCCCGCTGCTGCGACGCCCGGATCTGCTGCGTAGTCTGGTGACATACTGGCAACACCATCCAGGGCTGTCATATCTGTTTTCCGGCATGTTTATCGGGCCGACCAGTCAGGCACCACGCCCGGATGAGGGGCGGGAAGAGATGCTGTACGAGATGGAAATTGCATTCAGCAATATCCCTGATGGTTTTGTTGAAGAGCCTTGGCTGGTTGACCGTCTGATGCGCAACTTGTTGGTTGATATCACGGGTAATACTCATCGCTCTGAATTCTGCATTGATAAATTGTATGCGGCAGGCAGCAGCAGTGGCCGTCAGGGTTTGCTCGAGTTTCGGGGCTTTGAAATGCCGCCGCATGCGCGCATGTCACTGGTGCAAATGCTGTTACTGCGTTGTCTGGTTGCCCGTTTTTGGGCTGAACCATATAAAAAACCACTGATCCGCTGGGGCACGCTGCTGCATGATAAATTTATGATGCCGCATTACGTCTGGCAGGACATCAAAGAGGTGGTCGATGATCTGCAAAGCCATGGTTATCCGTTCAAACTGGAGTGGCTGCGGCCATTTGAAGAGTTCCGCTTTCCGCACTATGGTCGTCAGTTGATTGATGGTATCGAACTGGAGTTGCGTTGGGCTATTGAGCCTTGGCATGTGCTGGGTGAAGAAGTAACGCAGTCTGGTACGGCGCGATATGTTGACTCGTCGGTAGAGCGTTTGCAAATACGCTTATCCGGGATGACAGACGGCCGCCATGTACTGGCCTGTAATGGCCGCCGCGTACCGTTAAGCCCGACAGGTCGCCACGGAGAAATGGTCGGCTCTGTCCGTTACCGAGCATGGGCACCGCCTTCAGCGCTGCACCCGACCCTCGGTGTTGATACACCACTAATCTTTGATCTGATTGATACATGGAACGGTTTATCGATTGGTGGTTGCACCTATCATGTCAGCCATCCGGGCGGCAGAAACTACGATACATTACCGGTAAACAGTAACGAAGCAGAAGCCCGGCGTATCAACCGCTTCTGGGGTCATGGCTTTACACAGGGGCTGCTGAATCCACCTCCTGCGTTTAATGCACTGCGGACGTTCTATGAACACGAGCAGGTGTCCCAGCCAATGGCGCCGCCGGTTGAAGAGGCCAACTTCGAATACCCGCATACTTTAGATCTGAGAAAAAAGTATACTAGGCTGTAGTTTTTTATCCGGATAATCAGGAAAACATGACATCGACTGTTTCTGACTTTATGGCACCCGCCCTCTCATCGGCGGGTGCCTACAACGAGGCGTTGGATATAACGCATTCGACACGCCCGCACTGGCAACAGGTTATGGCAACCCTTGCTGGTTTAGGAACAGAAGGGATGCAAAAACGCCAGCGTCAGGCGCTGCGTATCCTGCGGGATGACGGTGCGACTTATAATCTGAACAGCGATCCGCTCTCTCCGAATGTCTGGTCGCTGGATATCGTTCCCTGCATGCTCGACGGTGCTGAGTGGCAGGGGATCGAACAGGGTTTAATACAGCGCTCCATGCTGTTTGATCTGATGTATAAAGATCTCTATGGTGAACAACGCTTGCTGAAAGAGGGGATCATCCCTTCCGAAATCATCTTTGCACATCCGGGATTTCTGCGACAGTGTCACGGAATGCAGCAACCCGGTGTCCGGCAATTGATTTTTCATGCCGCAGATATGGTGCGTGGTGCCGATGGACAGTTTGTGGTAATTGGTGACCGGACTCAGGCACCGAGTGGCACAGGCTACGTATTGGAAAACCGCACCGCGGTCTCCCGCGTGATACCAACCCTGTTTCATAACAGTAACGTGCGGCGCTTATCCGGCTTCTTTCATGCGTTACGCAACACGCTTGCTGATCTGGCCAGCCACAAAACAGATACCCCCAGAATCGTGGTGCTAACGCCGGGTGCATACAGCAGCACCTACTTTGAACACGCCTATCTGGCGAACTACCTTGGTTTCCCACTGGTTCAGGGGGGGGACTTAACGGTGCGCAATGGCCGGGTCTGGATGAAGTCTCTGAATGGTTTATCAGAGATTGATGTCATTCTGCGCCGGATGGATGACGCCTATTGCGACCAGACAGAGCTGCGCTCCGACTCGCGCCTTGGTGTACCCGGTTTACTCGAAGTTGCTCGTAACGGCAATGTCGTGCTGGCTAATCCATTAGGTTCCGGAGTTCTCGAAGCACCGGCTCTACTCTCCTTCTTACCAGAAATCAGCCAATTTCTGATGGGCGAAAACCTTACTCTACCCACAGTGAAAACCTGGTGGTGCGGTAATCCATCTGATTTTCAGTATATTCAGGAAAATATCACCCAGCTGATCATCAAACCGGCCTATCGCAGTTTTAACAGCAAAAGCATTTACGGCCACAGTCTCGATAGTTGGACGCGGGAAAAAACGTTGCAGCTGATGAGATCTAATCCGCAGGCTTATGTCGCACAGAGCTACATCCCCGGCTCTCTGGTGCCGATCTGGAGCAACTCTCATTTGGAAAACCGTCCGTGCATCTTCCGGACATTCACCGTGGCGCACAAAGATAGCTATTGTGTCATGCCAGGCAGTCTCTCGCGGGTTGCAGAATCAGCGGAAGATAGCATTGTAACCGACCTTTCCGGCGCAAGAAGTAAAGATACCTGGATACTAAACCATGAGCCAGATACCGCTCATATATCATTAAGCGAGTCGATCCCGCGGGATGAAGCGCTGGTCACTAATTTGCCTAGTCGTGTTATTGAAAATCTTTTCTGGTTTGGCCGTTATGCTGAACGGGCTGAAATGAGCCTGCGACTGATGAGAACTATTTTTAAACAGCTTAACGGGGTTGAATATTTTCCACCGGAAAGCAGCGAAATCCTCTTGGGGGCAATCTCTCACTTGACTGGTACTCTACCCGGTTTCAGCGATAACCCTGTATTGTGGCAAAATCCGAACAAAGAGCTGGCAGCACTGGTCACCGACAGCGAACGGGTCGGTTCGATTAAATTTAACCTGCACAACATGCTGTCATGTGGTGAGCAAGTAAAGGAAATGCTTTCCGCTGATACCCGAATTATTCTCAACGAATTGCGTGATCATATACATGCCGTTGAGCAGGCCTATAAAGATGGCTTGCCGGCAGTGCCGGAAGAGTCACTCGACAGTCTGGTTACAACACTGCTGGCATTGTCAGGGTTGAACCATGAGAGCATGTTACGCGGCATGGACTGGATGTTTCAAGAAATTGGCCGCCGAGCCGAACGGGCAAGACTGACCGCGACATTGCTGAAATACACGCTGACCAAACCATTGCCCAGCATGCAACAACAGCAGATTTTAGAATCGGTTCTCTTGAGTGTGGAAGCGCTGATCTCATTTCGTCGTCGTTACCGGGGTCGGAAGAATATTGCGTATGGACTTGATTTACTGATGAGCGACATCACCAATCCCCGTTCGCTGATTTATCAGATCGAGCTGTTGCGTAAATACCTTGATGAGCTACCACATAATGCTAATCAGCCTTTGGGACTGGTACCAGAAAGCCGTCAGATCATCAAATCACTTAATGATATTTTGCTGGCAGATCTGGAGGCGCTGGAACAGATCGATGAGGAAAGTGGAGTACGGAAAAATCTGTGTGATCTGATGACGCAGATCACACAGCAGATCGAACAGTTTACCGCCTTACTGAGTGATAAATATTTTGACCATACCGCTGGCCCGCAGCCACTGAACAACACAACATGGAAGACCGATTTATGAGATATCGTGTACGCCATCTCACTGAATACAAATATAATAAACCGGTCAGTCTGTGCTACAACATGACGCATCTGTTGCCAAGAAATACATCCAGCCAGCATTGTCTTCAACATCGGATCCAGATCACGCCAACACCGGTATATCAAAGTGAAGGTACTGATTATTTTGGTAATCAAACCTTCTATTTCTCCATTCAGGAACCGCACGAAAAATTGACTATCGATGTGGAAAGCTATTTTGAGACCGGTTTAAACGATTTGATCACTTCTTATAATATGCGTCAGTCAACCTGCGGCGAGCTGCGTCAGTGGCTGGCTTTTCCTTCAACCCCGGAACTGCGGATGGTCAAAGAGTATTTGCTCGATTCAACACTGATCCGACGCTCTGAATTGCTGGCTGAATACGCACAGGCATCGTTTCACGATGATATGCCCGTGCTTCAGGCTACTATCGACTTTATGCATAAGATCTTTCAGGAATTTACGTTTGATCCAGTTGCGACCACAGTCAGCACTCCACCAGAACAGGTATTGGAAGAAAAGCGGGGGGTTTGCCAGGACTTCGCCCATCTTGCTATCGCCTGTATCCGCTCAGTTGGCTTGCCGGCACGTTATATTAGTGGTTATCTGGAAACGCTACCGCCACCAGGCGTAGAAAAGCTGATTGGTGCCGATGCCTCTCATGCCTGGTTTTCTGTCTTTATTCCCGAATTTGGCTGGGTTGAATTTGATCCGACCAATGACCTGATGCCGGGAGAGCAACATATTGTCACCGCATGGGGGCGTGATTATGCCGATGTAACGCCATTGCAAGGCGTTATTTTTGACGGCGGAGAAACATTGGCACTGCAGGTTTCTGTCGATGTACAGCGGGTTTAGAAGGCTTGTCACCCACATTAATGATGGTTTTGACTTTCCGGGGTTCAATCTTAGAAAGTACCAAGGCAACCTGCTGATCAAACCAAGCGAGCAATGTACTGTCATTCTTGAGTAACTTACGCGAACTCATCAGAAAACACGCACTATCTCAGTAGGCGATTTAATTAAAATGTTGAATCCGAAGTTGAGGCGCTGGGCAAATTATTATTGTCATTGTGTGGCAAAACGAATTTTCGGTTATGTGAGATACCAAATCTTTTGGACGTTATGGCGATGGGCAGTGAGATGTCTCTCGACTAAAAGTCGGCACTGGGTCAGTCGGAAATACTTTCTGAACCGAAAAGGCGATGGCGATTTCATATTTAATGTAATTAGAAACAGAAGGAGTGCTGACTTACTGTATTACTAAGAGAAATGGTGCGTCCTAGTGGACTCGAACCACCGACCCCCACCATGTCAAGGTGGTGCTCTAACCAGCTGAGCTAAGGACGCACTAAAGAGAAGTTTTGCAATCGAAAGAATGGTGCGTCCTAGTGGACTCGAACCACCGACCCCCACCATGTCAAGATGTATCCATTGGATCCTTAATCCAATCTAAAGTGTCGAAATCTAACGTTAAATCTAAATAAAACAATATATTATTTTGTTTAATGCTTTGTGTGTCAGCTAGTTTTTCATTCAATTTACGAGCGTTTCGTAAATTGATGGGCACAGAATAGGCACAAAAAATAAGTTTCTTAATTGATTCATTAAGAGTTGGAGGCGGACTCCTTTGGGTTTGTTTTTGTGAGGTGGAACTGTGCTCACGAATGACAATTTTTTGAATATCGTTCTATGCGTTTCAATGAGAGAGAATTTTACCAGCCTGTTTTTCCATTCCTTCAAAAATAGCATCACGGATATGCGAAGGAAAATCAGGCGGCAGTCGTTGCTCTACGTTGTGAATAACCGCGGCTGTTTGCATTGCCATTTCTTGTAAAAGATTTCCTGCTTGTTCTGATGAAAATCCAACATATTGGGCTGTACTTTGAAAATGACGAGGTTGAATTTTAGACCACAGGTATTGTTTATTCTTACCCTGTAATGCCATCGCCATTTTTGCTTTTTGTTGAGGGATCCCTTTGCCTTTGAAAATAGGGTATGCCGACATCACATCATAAAGAGGTGTCATCACAAATGAGGTATTTGGTTCAATGAAAATGCTGAAATTTTTTGAATGACCATCAATAGCAGCTAAAAGCCAATAAAGAATTTGTGAACGGAAAAATGTTTCCCGATCTTTTGTTGAGAGTCGAGAACCCAGTAATA
>JAYSBB010000063.1:0-11619 GCA_041915645.1 Tolumonas sp. | reverse complement strand
CTGTGGCGGATACCGCGCTGCAGATTGGCGACACGTCGCTCGTGACTATCACCTTCTCGGAAGCCGTCACCGGCTTCACCAATGCCGACCTCACCGTGGCAAATGGCACCTTAAGTGCGGTGTCTTCCAGCGACGGCGGTATCACCTGGACCGCGACCCTGACACCGTCCAGTGCCATTACCGATGCCACTAATGTCATCACGCTGGATAACACCGGTGTCGCGGATTTGGCCGGTAACGCCGGGGCTGGGACTACCGATTCCAATAACTACGCCATCGACACGCAAGCACCGGCCATCACTGCCGCCAGCGTTCCGGAAAGTGGCTATTATGTGGCAGGGCAAACCCTCAACTTTACGGTCAGCCTCAGCGAGAGTGTGACGCTGGATACCAGCGGCGGAACTCCTTATCTGGCACTGGTCATGGGCGGAACCACAGTTCATGCCAATTATGTATCCGGATCCGGCAGTAATATCCTGAACTTTGCTTACACCATCCAGCCCGGCGATAACGCCGCAGATGGCATTCACCTGCCCTCTGCTATCAGTCTGAATAATGCGACAGTGCGCGATCAGGCAGGTAATGATACTGCTACCGCGCTGCACAATGCGGCTGATACCACGGGCATCATTATCGATACCACAGCGCCGCAGGCCGCAAGCCTGACGCTGACCGATGAAACAACCGCCAATGCGCTGAGTTATACGCTGACGTTGTCCGAGCCAGTTACCGGTATTGATGCCAGCGATTTCTCGGTCGTCACCACAGGTGATGCCAGTGCCACCATCCAGTCTGTCACCGAAATCAATAACCATACCTACCGGATTGATTTAACCCAAGTCAGTGGTACCGGTTCGGTCCAGCTAACCCTCAACAACACCGGCACACATATCACCGATGTCGCCGGTAATGCCATTGCTCAGGGTCTCAGTGGCGAAATACATACCAACCATGCGCCAACAACAGCCGGCATTGGTACACAAACCGTAAACGAAGACAGCACGTTAAGCTTTGTTATCCCGGCAAACAGCTTCACCGATACGGATGTCGGAGATAGCCTGCATTACACGGCAACACTGGCTGATGGTTCGCCATTACCTGCATGGCTCAGTTTTAATGCAGCAACCCGCACCTTCGGCGGTACACCGGCCAACGGCGATGTAGGCACACTGAGCATCCGGGTAACAGCCACCGATCATGGAAGTGTCTCTGTCTCCACTAATTTCACGCTGGTCGTGGTAAATACCAATGATGCGCCAACTACAACAGGGATCAGTAACCAGACTATAGCCAGTGGTAACGCACTCAGCTTCAGTCTGCCCAATGCAACATTTGCTGATGTCGATCAGGGCGACAGCCTGACACTGACCGCAACACAAGCCAATGGAAGCTCCTTACCCGGCTGGCTTAGTTTCAATGCTGCCACGAAACAATTCTCCGGTACCCCGACGAACTTTGATATCGGCACACTCTCTGTGCTGGTGACGGCAACGGATACTGCCGGAGCCAGTGTCAGCACCACGTTCACCATCACAGTCGGACAATCCAGCTCTGGCGTTGATCCGGAATTTAAGGTGACTGACGGTGCCGCCGATTCATCTCAGCAATCGACTGCAACTACCCCACAAAGTCAGTTGTCGCTGCTCACAACAACGGCAACCGGTAGCACTATAAATACCAACACGGTAACCACCACCCCGCTGTTTACCAGCACGACTCTGAGCGATACCACTCCAGCGACAGCCACCGTATTTAGTTCGGTCAGCCAGAGAGGCGGAGCCACAGTCCCTTCGGCGATCGCCAGCGTGTTCAGTGTAGTGACAGGCAGTGTGGATCATCAGGATCTGGGGGGCCCGCACAGTGGTAATACCTCCAGCAGCCCGGTATTTGGCGGGGCTTCCACACTGGCAGGTCTCTTCGGCGGGCTGAATTTACCCGGAAATACACCACTCGAAGTCTTCTCTGGCGGCAGCTGGAATCAGGTCATGCATACCAGCACGTTGCCATCGGCGGCCCCGGTGTTTGGTGTTTCGGTATTTAGCCTGCAGCTCAAAGAACTGGATAAAGATGAGCAACAGATTGCAGAAATTGAAAATGCACTCAAAAACATAACTCAACTACCTGTATAACCATTTGGCTGTATAAAAAACCGGCAGCAATAAAGGCCATCACCATAAAAAGGGATAAGGAATTTAAATATGCAGAGAAGCGCCAAACTTATCAGTATCAGCCTGATTGCACTTTTCGTCAGCGGCTGTGCCGTAACCACAAAACCGCTCGATCGGACACAGAGTGAACAACGTTCCTATACCGACCTGGGTGTTATGTTCCGTGATCAGGAACCAGTCACCGCCCCCATTACCCTCCATGATGCGATGGCTCGTGCCTTAAAATATAATCTGGAAGCGCGCTTAAAAGTAATGGAAGAAGCACTGGCACAGCGACAGCTGGACCTCTCGACTTTTGATATGTTACCAAAAATGGCCGCAGAGGCCGGTTATGTCACCCGCAGTAATGTCAGTGCATCCAGTAGCGAGAGCGTACTTAGTGGTACTACGTCACTCGAACCCTCTACATCGCAGGATCGAAACCGCCGGGTGGCAGATCTAACCATGGTTTGGAATGTGCTGGATTTCGGTGTCAGTTATGTCACTGCCAAACAACAATCAGATCAACGCTGGATAGCCGAAGAACGCCGTCGTAAAGTGATCCATACCATTGTTCAGGATGTACGTTCCGCTTACTGGCGAGCAGTGACGGCAGAACGTCTGCTGACACGCATTGACGGTTTAATTGATCGCGTAAATATGGCTCGCGAATCTAGCCAAAAGATGACTGCACAACAAGTCGGCGATCAGATCGAAGCACTCAGTTATCAGCGGGCATTGATTGATGCCACTCGGCAGCTAGAAGAACAACGCAAGGCATTATCATTAGCTAAAACCGAGCTGGCCACATTAATGAATTTGCCGTTAGGCACCGATTATAAACTGGCTATGCCGGATGAAAATCAGTTACCGGAACCGGTTCTCAATGTCGATTTCAGCAAATTAGAAAAAGCAGCACTTATCAGCCGCCCAGAATTACGTGAACAGGATTATCAAGTTCGGATTAGTGCAGCAGAAACCCGAAAAGCGTTGCTGCGTATGCTGCCTGGTCTGGAGCTATCTGCCGGTGAGCACCATGATAGTAACTCATTTTTGGTCAACCAGAACTGGGCTGATGCCGGGGTAAAAGTGACCTGGAATCTGTTTAATGTGCTCTCCGGCCCAACAGCACAAAAAGTTGCTAAAGCCGGACAAACCGTAGCGGAAGCCCGTCGTCAAGCGATGTCGATGGCGATCATGGCGCAGCTCTATGTCGCTCGAGCCAACTTTAATGAAGCTCTGCGGCAATACCACACCGGGGAAGAACTGCAGAAAATAGACGATAAGATCGCCGGGCAATTGCGTAATCGTTATAAAGCTGGCGGCATTGGCGAATTACAACTAATCCAAGGCGAACTCAATGCATTAAGCACTTCGCTACGGCACGACTTAGCCTATGCTGAGCTACGAAATGCCTATGGTCAGATATTTGCCACCGTCGGTTTGGATCCACTACCCAAAAATCAAGCAGCGGATAGCCTGAACCATATCAGTCAGGTTCTAGAACAGTCTGAACACAACTGGGATGTAGGGGATATCAGCGCCCTACAACCAGAATAAGACAACCAGCAATGATGGCGGCGACATATCGCTGAATATGTCGCCGTCAAAAGCAGCAAGTGAATCAAGATACGATAGCCGTGAACACACTAAACATTTTCTGCTGGCTTTGCTGGTGATTGAGACATGTCCAGCTGTTCATGAGGCATATCCAGCCACTGCACTAAATCTGCTGCTGGCATTGGGTAAGCAAACATAAAACCCTGCATCTGTCGGTAACCGATCTGCTGCAATTTTTCATATTCCATCTGGTTTTCTACCCCCTCTGCGATCAGCTCCATATGCATGCTAGTTGCCATATCAAAGACTGCCTGCGACAGCGATGCATCGCCTTCCGCCAGCAACATGACAAACGAGCGATCTAATTTGACCGTGTCAAAAGGCAGATCGCGTAAACGCGCCAGTGACGAATAGCCAGTCCCAAAATCATCCAGATGCAAGCTGACACCCGCGTCGACGAATTGCCGCATGGTTTGTTCTACCTGCTCAGGGTATAACAGCATCGCGCCTTCCGTTAACTCCACCGTCAGCGCCGATGACGGTAAGCCATGTTCAGCAACCATCCGCAAAATGGTCACAGCCAGCTGGCGATCGGCAAATTGCAATGGTGATAAATTGATCTGTAATTTAAGTTCCGGATCATGCAGACGGAACTGGCTGAGTGCCGTCAGACCCTTAGCCAGCAACTGCATAGACAATGGATGGATCAGGCCTAAATCTTCTGCTAAACGGATAAAACCCAGCGTAGGCACAAACTCACCATCTCGCTGCCAGCGTGCCAGCATCTCAACCGACAAGACCTTCCCTGTATTGGTATCAATCACTGGCTGAAAATAGGGTTCGATAGTTTGTTCGGTAATCGCCTGTCGCAGTGACTGCTCCAGTGTCATGCGTTCTGAAGCGACGCCACTCATCCCGGTTTCAAACTGCCGTACACAGGATTTACCTTCCCGTTTCGCGGCATACATGGCCAGATCGGCTTGACGCATTAACTCCAGACCATCGGTTTTGCCATCCCACTGCGCAACGCCAATCGAGCCGGAAACACTTAATTTATAATGACCAAAATGGATCGGCTCAAGCAGCAATTCAATGAGCCGTTCAGCCAGTAAATGACCTTGTTCTGTCGTGGTATTTGGCATCAGCACGGCAAATTCATCGCCACCCATACGGAATAATCGATCTTGCCGCCGCATGACCTGTCGCATACGCTGTGCGACTTCCTGTAATAATAAGTCGCCAGCAGCATGGCCAAGGCTGTCATTGATTAGCTTAAAACCATCCAGATCCATCAGCAGCATGGTCAGCGACATACCGAGCTGACAGCTTTTCATCATCCGCTCAACTTGTTCTTCCATACCACGGCGATTACCCAACGCGGTTAAGGCATCAGTAATGCTCAGATCATGCATATTTTTTTGCGCAGCTTGCACCTCATCCATCAATTCATTAAACGAGCGGGCCAGCAGATCTAGTTCATTTTGTCCTTCAACAGGCCAGTAGACGCGTTCACCTTGCGTCCGTCGCCAAGCCAGATCGGCAAAATTCTCAATACGCGCGACGATCAATTGATTTAAAAAACGCTGTAGCACCCAAGAGGCCAATAACAACACTACCAGCAGACCAAAGGTAAATATTGCCATGCGCATATAACGCGGCTGCCAGTTAATATCCTTGCTGACCTGCAGCCACATCACGGGAACTTGCCAACCCTCTAGTTGTTTTCTGGCTGTTTGTTCCGTATGAAAAAAACTATTAGCCGATTTTTTTGCTGGCACAGTGGCAAGTAACTCTAAGCGGATTTCGGCTAATTGTTGCAAACGCTTCAGATCATCATCATCCATGTAACGGCCGAAAATCATCAATCCGCTAGATGGCTTTTCCTGCTGCGAATCAAAAATACCAGAGACAGAAATGATTAATGCACGGCCATTGTGCATGGTGAGATACGTTTTTGGTTTCGCTGCGCCATCAACTCCCGTCTGCCATTCCGGTAATTTTGCCAATAAAGAGAGGAGTGATGATGAACGAATGGCGGGTGTTGCTTTTAAATCAGAAATTCCGGAGTCCAGCACAGAAGAAAAAAGCAATTTATCCGGTGCTGTCATCATGGCAACAAAATCCAGCTGCATGACATCAAGTGATTGCTGGGTAAAATTGTCACTTTCAAATTTACGATTGGGCTGATTTACGTATTCATAAGCATCATTCCAGACGGCATAATCCCGCACAGAGCGGCCTAGCCCTTCCCGTTCATTTTGCAGTAATAGTTCGACCTTAGTTAATTCAGCAGAGACCTGTTCCGCATCTGTTTTATGATACAACCAACTCATAATGCCGATGCAACTGGCGGTGACCAAAAAAGCCAGCGCAATAACAAATACACCAACACGAGTAATGATCTGTCGGTGCAGCCGGGTCGTTAACATTAATTTTTTCACTAACTCAAAGTCCATGGGGATAACCAATTGATGACTCACGGATCTTGTCGATTTTTCCAATATAAACTTTGGGAAAAACCGGTATAAACGAGTCATATGGTGTTTGTATCAATGATAGATGAAATTGAGGTCAGACCGACAGTAAAGCCGGTAAAAATGCGGACAAAGGCCCGATTATTAACGTGGAGAAGGGTTTAATTAGTTATTTAAACATCTCTTTTTCGACAAAGAAATCTAAGATGATCTCGACATAGCAAGTCAGTTCCATTCGTTAGAAATCTTACAAACACCGCCAGCACAGCCTTCTGGTGCTGGCGTTTTTTTCGTTACGGCCGCCTTTTTATTAACGCAATAAGGCATCCATCACTTCGATTTTGGCGGGCACCAATTTATACAGATAGACTGGCCGCCCAACCGAGCCATAAAAAATATCGGTATCTAACACCCCGATCTCGGCCATATACACCAGATATTTGCGACAAGACACCCGTGAAATGCCAATTTCGGCCGCCATTTCTTCGGTAGAAAAGGCTTGTTTCCGGCTTTGCTTAACCCATTCCCATACTGATTGCAGTGTCAGTTTGGTCAGCCCCTTCGGTAACTTGGTTTTGTCTGGCGTCACGCGATTGTTATTACGGCGGATCAGCGTATCCAGCTCAGATTGATTCAATGCGGCGGTCTGTTCCAGTAACTCATGTTCTTCCCGATAAGCCGATAACGCCTCCTGAAAGCGGGTAAACTGGAACGGTTTGATCAGATAATCGACTACGCCATAGCGCAGTGCTTTTTTGATAGCAGGCATATCGCTGGCGGAAGAGATCATGATGACATCAACATTATTTGGCATCTGGCGGATCACCGGCAGCAGATCCAGTCCGTTGTCTTTTTGCATGTAGATATCCAGCAGCACCAGATCGATCGGTGCATCGCCTTCCAGCAGCATCTGTTTGGCGGCCTGAATGGTCGAGACTGAGCCCTGCCAGCGAAAACCATCTACCTGTTCCAGATAGCGGCGATTCAGTTCAGCCACCATCGGGTCATCATCGACAATCAATACATTAATCACAGGCCGTTCTCCTTGCTGGCATAAGGTAAGGTAACAATAAATCGTGTGCCCACACCCTTATTGCTTTCACATTCAATGGTACCGCCCAGTTTTTCCAGACTCTGTTTGACTAAAAACAGACCAATGCCACGACGGGTGCCCTTGGTGGAAAAACCATGGTCAAAAATATGCGGTAATACCGCCGGATCAATGCCGTTACCATTATCGCGCACCGTGCAGCGTAACCGGCCATCATCATGATCAAACGTCAGTACAATGCCGGGGGATTCAAGGCCATCCAGCGCATCCATGGCATTTTCCAGTAAATTGCCCAGCACGGTGACCAACTCGTGCGTCACTTCGGCTTGGGCTGATTCCGGCAGATAACTGGTCGGTATAATGCTGACATCCACACCAATTTCCCGCCCGCGATTCATTTTGCCCAGCATAAAGCCGGCAATGACCGGATCTTTAATCTGCCGGATCAACGAGCCCACCTCGGTATGATAGTGATTGGCCGTATCCATGATGTAGGTTTCTAATTGATCATAGGCACGGATATTCACCATACCAAGAATGACATGCAGTTTATTCATGAACTCATGCGCCTGCACCCTCAAGGCTTCGGCGTAATGCGAGATGCCGGTCAGGCGTTGCACTAACTGGCTGACTTCCGTTTTGTCGCGGAAGGTTACAATCGCGCCCGTGACCTGACCACTCACCCGCACCGGTACACTGTTGGTCAGCAAGGTGCTGCCGTTGAATTCAATTTCTTCATCTTGTCGCGCTTGCCCGGATTCTAATACTTGGCGTAAATGCAATAACGCGGGCCAATGTTTGCTACTTTCGGTCAGCAGCAAGTTTTCCAGCTCGCCATTCTGGCGCAGCAGCCGTTTTGCTTCATCGTTAATCAAGGTGATCTGGGCATCCGCATTGACGGCGATGATCCCTTCCTTGATCGACTGCAGCATGGCATTGCGCTCTTCCAACAACGAGGCAATTTCTGAAGGCTCCATGCCAAACATGATTTTTTTGATCTGGCGCGCCAGAATAAACGCACCCAACGTGCCGATCAAACCGCCAAAAATAATGGCCCAATACGTGATCCAGCGATTCTTCGCGATAGTTTGTTCGACTTTTGCGGTTGAGATGCCCACCGCGATGGCACCGATCTGTTGATGATTAGCATCAAACAACGGGCTGATGAGGCGTAACGACGGCCCCAGCGTGCCTTTGGCCTCGGAAATGGATTCCTCGCCATGCAGTGCTTTGGTTTCATCACCGCCAGCGAAGTGTTTGCCGATCAAGCTGGGATCAGGGTGGGTATGCCGGATGCCTTGCATATCCATCACCACAATAAATAACAGATCGTTTTGGTGACGGACTTGTTCAACATAGTCCTGTAATGCAGGTAATAAGATCGGCGTTTGTAAGGCTTGTGCAACAAAGGGCGTCACGGTCAGCGTATGTAACACTGCTATGGCTTTGTCTTCCAGGCTCAGTTTAGATTGCTGCGTTGATTGCGCCAGATACACGGAATGCACGACAAACAATACGACGGCAATGACAGAACAAACCAGTAATGTGATTGTGGTGCGTAGTTTGAGCGGAGAGTTTTGTTTGAACACCTGACGTTTTCCTTTTTGGGTTACGATGATTATTTTACCTCCATTACCAATTTAAGCCCGCTAAATCCCGCACGTTCGATACCCATCCTGACGAGAAGTATAGAACGTGCGCTGTTACATCCCTTTACTTACACAGTCAGACTTTCGAGTTTGTTACGACGTGTCTTCACCATGCCAGTGCGTAGTGCGGTTTCAGCCACCACTTCACTGACGCGTTTTACAACTTCTTTGTTGAAAATATCCGGAATGATGTAGTTCTCATTCAATTCATCGTCTGAGACCACGGATGCTATCGCATACGCCACCGCCAATTTCATCTCTTCGGTGATCTGGCGGGCACCGCAATCCAGTGCACCACGGAAGATGCCAGGGAAACACAATACGTTGTTTAATTGGTTCGGATAATCAGAACGTCCGGTGGCCATGACGCGGACATACGGCGCCGCGACTTCCGGTGCAATTTCCGGTGCCGGATTGGCCATCGCAAACACAATCGGATCTTTGGCCATTTTCTTCAGGTCATCAACTTTCAATACACCCGGGCCAGACAGACCGACAAACACATCCGCACCTTCAATCACTGTTGATAAAGAGCCCTGCTCATTATTCGGGTTAGTGATGCGGGCATATTCATTCCAGCTGTCGTTGCTGTAAGGCTCACCACGGTAAATGGCGCCGTGACGATCAACACCAATCAGATTTTTCACGCCTGCACTCAGCAGCATTTTTGATACCGCGATACCGGCAGCACCGATGCCCACCACCACCACTTTCACATCGGCGATGTTCTTTTGACACACTTTCAATGCATTCAGGAAACCCGCCAGCACGGTGATAGCGGTGCCGTGTTGATCGTCGTGGAATACGGGGATATCCAGCTCTTTTTTCAGCCGTTCTTCGATTTCAAAACAACGTGGTGCAGAGATATCTTCCAGATTGATACCACCAAATGTGGGCGCCAGCGCTTTAACAATGGCGATGATCTCTTCGGTGTCTTTGGTATCCAGACAAATCGGGAAGGCATCCACACCTGCAAATTGTTTGAACAGGGCCGCTTTACCTTCCATGACTGGCATTGCCGCTTCAGGGCCGATATCACCCAACCCCAGCACAGCGGTGCCGTCAGAGACAACGGCAACGGTGTTTTTCTTGATGGTCAGGTCATAAGCGCGCTCTGGGTTATGCGCGATCTCCATACACACCTGAGCCACACCGGGTGTATACACTTTGGCTAAATCCGCCATGCTACCGATGCTGTTTTTCAGTGTGGTTTCCAGTTTACCACCCAGATGCAAATGCGTTATTTCATCCATAAACTGAATATCTGATTCACCGAAACGATTTTCCAGATGATCTTTTATTTGTGCAATGCTGGTCAGATCATTTACGTGAAAATGCACCAATACGGATTTGTCATTATTTTCTTTATATGACGCTTCGATTTTATTAATTTCACCACTGTTAAATTCAATGCCGTGAATAATTTCATTCACATATTTTATTTTTTCGCCACCAAGGGCACGAACAATATAATTGTGATGTTTTACTGCATTCATAGTCATGATATTTACTCTCAGTTTAATTCGATATTAATGCCACATTTGCAATAAGATGGTCGCGGCAATAACGGTTGCGGCACCACCAATACGAGTAGAGATTTGTGCGAATGGCATTAACGACATGCGGTTAGCCGCAGAAAGAATTGCCACATCACCAGTGCCACCTAAACCCCCACGACAACCGGTCACAATAGCTGCTTCGATCGGATACATGTTGATTAATCGGCCCACATAAAAACCGGAGACAATCATCGACGCCACAATCGCCACACAAGTCAGTACATAAGGCAGTGAAATGATGGCCGCAACGTCTTTGATTGGGACGTACAACATGCCCAGCCCGACCATTAATGGCCAAGTTAAATTGCCAGCAATGAATTTGTAGAGTTGGAAGGCACCGGTTTCCAATTTTTCTGGAATAATTTTCAATGATTTAGCTGTAGCCGCCGCCAGGATCATAATGATTGGGCCAGGGATACCAATGAAATGCGCCAGCACGGTGCCCACGATGAAGAAAGAGCATGCCATCAGCAAACCAGCGCCCATGATAGAGAAATCAATCGGTTTATCGGCCGCAGAAGGCATATTGGCCAGATTTTCGCTGGATTTAACCAGCACGCCGTCACCACTGTATTCAGGCTTGTTTTCACCCAGACGTTTCAGCAAACCCGCTGCAATGATCGCGACCACGTTACCGATGACTGCCGCCGGGATCATCTGTGCCACAAACGTACCGGCTTCCTGACCTAAGATGCCGGAATACGCGATAGAGAGCGGCAGAATACCTTCACCGACACCACCACAAATGATTGGTACGATGATGTAAAAAATCGTGTGATGAACGCTGTAACCTAATGCCACACCAACCAGCAGCCCGGTCGCTACCGCCACCGCAGTACCCACAATCATCGGAATGAAGATACGCGTGATACCGTTGATCAGCGTCTGACGGTGCATACCCAGCATGCTGCCGCAGACCAGGATTGCGATATACAGATACAAGAAGTTAGCTTTTTTCATCAAGGTAGTGACGGAGTCCATCACGGATGGTGGTAAGACATGCCAATACACCAGGAAAGAAGGCACCATCAATGCCAGAATTGCCGGGCCACCAATATTTCGCAGAATAGGTAATTTCATGGCGCTGTTCCAGTTACGTGTTGGTGCATGATCTATAATTAAGTTGGATATTCTAAACAGGAATTCGCATGATGGACTCCAGCGACTTTTTGGAACTAC
>JAYSBB010000062.1:0-11861 GCA_041915645.1 Tolumonas sp. | reverse complement strand
AGTGATCTCAGGTCACTGGATTTTTTTATGCAGCTCTCCCACGCTCTCGATATTATCAATCTTCATGCACCTTCGCGGATTGACTCACTGCATGACCTTTTACCCGCAGACTTAATTTCTCAGGCTTTGGCTCAGACTGATACCGTCACCTTCAGAAAGCGCAAATTACCGCTCGAAAGCATGGTTTGGTTGTTGATTGGGATGGCTATCTACAACGATAAATCGATGGCCACTATCGTCAATACGATGGACATCGTGAACAGTGATGGCAAGCCCTTTGTTGTCCCCAGTGCCGTCATCCAGCGCCGCCAGTCACTTGGCGAGGATGCTGTCCGCCTGCTGTTTGAAAAGACGCAAGCCTACTGGCATCAACAAGCTAATCACCCTGTATTCTGCGGTTTAACTCTGCTCGGTGTCGATGGTGTGGTTTGGCGATCACCTGATACGCCAGAAAACAACCAGACCTATTCAAGACAAATCACGACAGGCAAACCGAGCGAATACCCACAAGTCAGAATGGTTTGTCAGATGGAACTGAGTAGTCATCTTATTACCGCCAGTGCGTTTGATGATTACAACGTCAATGAAATGAAGCTGGCCGGGCAGCTGATTGAGAAAACCCCCGACCATAGCCTGACGTTATTCGATAAGGGATTCTATTCATTAGGATTATTGCATCGCTGGCACAACAGTGGAACGGAAAGACACTGGCTAATTCCGTTGAAGAAAGGCACACAATATGAAGTGGTGCGCAGGGTTGGAAAGAAACAAGCCATCGTTCGGTTGAGTTCAAATCCACGAGCGCGGAAATTATGGCCGGATTTACCGGAACAGCTGGAAGTTCGATTAATTACCCGGAATGTGAAAGGGAAGGAAACCCAAGTGCTGACATCAATGACAGATGTCTTGAAATATCCGGTGGATGATGTGGCCGAGTTGTATACCCATCGTTGGGAAATTGAATTGGGTTTCCGGGAACAGAAACAATACATGTTAGGAAACCGGCTGACGCTGCGAAGTAAATTACCGCAGATGGTCAGACAAGAGTTATGGGGCATCTTACTCACGTACAACCTAGTGCGTTATCAGATGGTCAAAATGAGTCAGCACTTACAGGGAGAGCATTATCCGTGCGAACTCAGTTTTACCGGGATGCTGGCACAGATATTCAGACTGTTGATTGGGTTGCCGTATACCCATTCACCGGGTGCAGTACCACGTCAGTTGAATACGATATATGAGATGGCAGAAGTGCTGATTTTACCGGGCCGACGGGAACGAAGTTGCCCGAGAGTGGTGAAACGAAGACCGAAACGTTACCCTGAAAAATGCCAGTCAGTTTCTTAACTGACTGGCATTACTCCTTACAGGAGCCTTTATTTATGAATATCAGAGCAAGCGTTTACCTTCTGCATCCACCACCTTTTCACCATCTTCTTTGGTGAACGCACCTTGTTGTGCTTGTGGCAGAATATCCAACACCTCTTCAGATGGCCGGCACAGTTTGGTGCCTAATTCAGTCACGACAATCGGGCGATTGATCAGGATCGGATGCTGCATCATGAAATCGATCAGCTGTTCATCTGACCATTTAGCATCATCTAAACCCAGCTCAGTGTAGGGGTCGCATTTCTTCCGTAACACTTCACGTACGCTGATGCCCATATCGGCGATCAGTTTAACCAATGTCTCGCGAGTCGGTGGTGTTTCCAGATACAGGATCACATTAGGTTCAATACCGGCATTACGGATCATTTCCAGCGTGTTACGCGATGTGCCGCATTTCGGATTGTGGTAAATAGTCACTTCAGACATGGTTATTTCCCTTTCATGAGCATTAACGAGGAATACATTGTTCCGGATGTCCACCACAACACTCGGCGGTCAGATAATCTATCAGCTCCAGCATCAGCGGGACGTTCGCGCGATAACGCTGAAATCGGCCTTCTTGCACGACTGACAACAAACCAGCATGCGCCATGGCTTTCAAATGGAATGACAGATTATTCGGTGGTAAACCGAGCGTAGTGGCGATTTGCCCGGCCACCATCCCGTCTTGACCACACTTCACCAGCAAACGGTAAATATCCTGTCGGATACCAGATGCGAGTGATTCAAAAATGAGTGTTGCAGATTCTTTTTTCATGCTTCGATATTACAAGAGTAATTGAAATTATCAATATAATAAAAGCCAGCAGACGCTGGCTGAAAATTTACCCCGCAAGTACAACACACAGCGGGGTTGTCACCGCCGCCAGCACAGTCGAGACTAACAGACTCGTCGCCATGACCCCTTCCATGGTTTTGAACTGTCGCGCCATCAAATAGACATTCACGCCTGTCGCAATAGAAGCTAACAGAACAATAGCCTGTGTTTCCATGATCGGCAAACCAATCAACCGGGCGATTCCCCACGCCGCCAATGGATGTCCAATCAGTTTCAGTACACAGATACTGATCGATTGCCCCCAGTTGCCGCCGATCCCATATTCAGCTAACCCCATACCCAACGACAACAAAGCCATTGGTGCGGCAGCGCCACTGATCATGCCAACGGTATTATCAATCAGTAACGGTAATTTCCACCCGGTTAACCCCCAAGCAGTACCCGTTAAAATGCCGAATACAATCGGGTTTTTCAGCACACTTTTCACGGTATGGAAAAAACCACGAAATGAAAAACTGCCGTGTTTGGCCAGCTCTACAGAGACAGTAACCAGCGTCCACAAGATCAACGAATTAAACACTAATACGAGCGCAACCGATGGTAATGCGGCATCACCCAACATCATTTTTGCCAATGGCAACCCCAACATCGAGTTGTTGGAAAAAATTCCGCCCAGAGCAAATACCGACTGCGCGACACCGTCCAACTTAAATAGTTTCCAGGCCATGAAACGGCCCAAGATAAAAACAATAAAACAGCCGCCAAAAAAAGCGATCAATAGACGAGCATCAACCGGCGGTAATTTGGAGAAATCACTCATTAGATGGAACAGCATCGCCGGCAAGGCGAGCGAAAAGACAAAACGGGATAATGACTCTGACATCACTTTAGGCCACTTTGCCCAGCGCATCACGCCATAGCCAATAAACACCAGAATAAACAAGGGTGTTGAAAGATAGATTTGATGTAATAAAGCGGACATAGCAGCACCACCGAAAAACGGGAGGCAAAGTCTAACATGAGCTATATCACAAATATTGCGCCATATTAACTTTCAAACGAAATCCACCGAATATCCGAACGCGGTACCACGCCTGATTTATGCCGGACAAACTGATATGCTAGATAAAATATATAAACTCAATTGAACCGCAGGAGTTTCGGGTCATGCGTAAATTCACATGGTGGCAGGCTGTCTGGCTATCATTTTTTTCCCGGCAGTTATACCAATCCGTTGCCAGACAGTGGCAAGGCATTGGATCATTATATCTGTTGATCCTCTCCGCACTGGTCGTATTGCCAGTTACAATGGAGATCCGGGCCGGTTATCTCTCTTTTATTGAAAACGATCTGCCATTGTATCTCGACGAATTACCCGAACTCACCATTCAGGATGGTACCGCCTCAACACCGGAAGATCGCCCTTACATCATCAATGAAAAAGGCACGACAGATCCGTTTATTGTGGTGGATACCAGCGGTAAAGTTACCGATTTGGAACAAACTTCAGCCCCGGTACTGATTACTGCTGACCGTCTGTATATCCGTAAAAGTGATATTGAAACCCGTTCATTTGATTTTTCAACCTTTCCCGACATGACTATTGATCGTTCGTTAATTGAGCAGTTTCTGGCAACCACCAGCAAATTTGTACTGCCATTTGCTTACTTGATTCTGGTCACTTTCGCTTGGTCATGGCGGATTACACAAGCAATGGTGTATGCCTTACTTGCTGGCCGGTTCGCTAGAAAACAAGGCTTCAGCATGCGTTATCCATCATTCGTAAGGATCAGTGCTGTCGCACTAACACCGGCTATTTTGATTGATATGCTACTGGGTATCTTGGGCTTACCACTGCCCTTTGCCGGCGTGTTATTCATGGTATTGGAAGTAATGTATTTACGGTTTGCCATACAAAGTATTAGTCAATTACCGACCGATAAACACGATGATGAAGGTTCTATCATTGCGTAATAGCTCGGATATCAAACAAGAAAAAGGGAAGCATAATGGCTTCCCTTTTTTTATTGACTGAATGAGTCGATTAATCTTTATAAATCTTCGGATTAAACAAATCACGTAACCAGTCGCCCAGCAGATTGATCACCAGTACTAACAGCACCAGACAGATACCAGGGAATGCCGTGATCCACCATGAACCGGAGAAGATATAGTTAAAGCCAATACTGATCAGCGAACCCAGCGATGGTTTATCAACTGGCATCCCCAAGCCTAAGAATGACAACGCCGCTTCCGACATAATGGCATTGGCCACTTGCACGGTAGAGATAACCAAAATCGGTGATAAACAGTTCGGCAGAATATGACGGAACATGATGCGCGGGGCTTTAAAGCCCATCACGCGTGCCGCTTCAACATACTCTTTTTTCTTCTCAGCCAGCACGGATGCTCGAACGGTACGCGCATATTGTGGCCATTCGGAAATACCGATAATCAACACCAACATCAGAATGGCATATTTCGAATAGAAATCGCCGCCCAAGGTCGCCTGAAAAATGGCTGATACGATGATCGCCACCATCATAGTTGAAAACGATAATTGAATATCTGCCAGACGCATCAGTAAGTTATCGATACGGCCACCCACATAACCGGCCACCAAACCGACAACAACACCAATCGCTAATTGCAAAGCGACCGCAAACAAACCAATGACCAGTGAAATTCGGGAACCATAAAGAATGGTACTCAGAATATCGCGGCCTTGATTATCTGTACCTAACCAGAAGTTAGCATCCCCGCCTTCCATCCATGATGGTGGCATTTCAGCATCCATAATGTCATAGGTAGACGGATCATACGGATTATGCGGCGCCAGCCACGGTGCTAATGTTGCCAACACCACGTAGCAGATAAAAATCAGAAAACAGAAGATGGCGACTTTGTCTTTCAGAAAGTAGTAAACCAGATCTGACTGACGGAAACGCTGCCAACGACTCATAGTTGCTTGTTGTGACATCTTAGCCTCCCTTGGACGTCAGTTTGACTGTTGGGTTGATCAAGCCATACAGCAGATCGACCAAGGTATTCGTGACCACAAACACCAGACCCACGAAGATAACGTAAGCAGTGATCAGTGGCGTATCAACACGCGTAATCGCTTCCAGAAACAGAAAGCCAGTACCTGGCCATTGGAATACCGTTTCTGTCAAAATGGTGTAAGCGACCATCGAACCGATTTGCACACCACCCACCGTGATCAGTGGCAACATGGTATTTTTCAGTGCATGACGGAACCAGACTTTGTTTTTATCTAAGCCTTTCGCCCACGCAAATTTAACGTATTCAGCACTCAGTGCTTCCAGCATTTCCGAGCGCACCAAACGAATAAACAGCGGCAACATGATGGATGAAAGTGCAATCGATGGCAGCAGCAGGTGCTTTAAGCCATCAATGGTAAACAAGCCAGATTGCCAGCCCAGGACATTCACTGTTTCGCCACGACCATAGGATGGCAACCAGCCCAGTTGGATGGAAAAAATGTACATGAGCAAAATAGCAGTCAGGAACACCGGCACAGAAATACCGATGGTGCTGATCCCCATAATAAGTTTACTGCCCAACCCGCGTGGGCGAATGGCGCAATAGACGCCTAAAGGGATCGACAACAAGATGATCCAGCAGGTCGCAGCGAACACTAATTCCAGTGTTGCCACCAGCTTGCTCAGAATGATATCCAGAGCCGGCTTTTTAAAAATAAATGAAGTTCCCCAATCGCCGTGCATGGCATGAGTCAGGAAACGGGAATACTTAATCATGAAGGGATCATTCAACCCCAGCTGATTCCGCAATACTTCACGCTGCGCTTCAGACACACCTTGTCCGACCATTTCGCGCAACGGATCGCCTAAATTATCCTGAATAGCAAACGCTACCAGACTGATCACAAACATTACTACGATGGCTTGCGCCAAACGTTTAAACAAAAAAGTCAGCATGCACGAAGATCCTGCATCTTAATAAAAAACGGATCGAGAGCAGCATCAACGATGCCGCCCTTTAATCACAATTACTCTTTAACTTTCAGATCGCCGTAGTATGGGAAATCCAGACCATTAACGATTGGTTTGATATCCAGCTTGGTTTTGGCAGCCCAAGACAGGTTCTGCCATTCCAGAGGCAGGTAAGCGGCATCTTTGATTAACAGTTTTTCAATCTGTTGCAGCATAGCGGTGCGTTTAGCAACATCCACTTCCGCATTCGATTGCGCAATCAGCTTATCCACTTCGGCATTTGAGTAACCGCCGCAGTTGTACTGACCTTTACCGGTTTTCGCATCTTTGGTTTGCACCAGATACTCAAAATAGTTACCAGAGTCTTGCGTATCAGACTGCCAGCCGATCAACTGCATGCCAGCATCACACTTGTCATATTCAGGCCAGTATTGTGCTTTCGGCATAGTTTTCAGTGTGACTTTGATGTTGATCTTAGACAGCATGTTAGCCACAGCTTCTGCGATCTTAGCGTCATTGATATAACGGTTATTGGTCGCGATCATAGTGATCTCGAAACCTTTTTCCTGACCCGCCGCTTTCATCAGCTCTTTCGCTTTCGCCAAATCATATTGCGGTACCAGATCAGCAGTATGGCCTAAATAACCTTCTGGGCTCATCTGACCAGCTGGGGTTGCGAAACCCTTCATGATCTTATCCACGATACCTTTTTGGTTAACGGCCAGATTCACCGCTTCGCGTACACGTTGATCTTTGAATGCCGGAACTTTGTTCTGGTTCAATTCAAACATCACAATACGGTTACTGGTTTCTGTCACCATCTGCAGATTGCTATCAGACTGCACACGTTTCTGATCGTTTGGTGCCACTGGCGCGATCATGTCCACATCACCAGACAGTAAAGCAGCAACACGGGTTGCATCTTCTTTGATTGGCACGACAGTCAGATGATCAACATTGCCTGGTGATTTTTTATCCCAGTAATCTTTATTGCGTTCCAGTGACAGTTTCACGCCCTGTTCACGAGAAACCAGTTTGAATGGGCCTGTACCAGAAACATGGTTTGCCGCGTAGGTGTTAGCCGCTTTAACGATTTCGTCTTTAGCTTTACCATCTTCGGTTTTACCGCTATAGAACTTAGAGTCCATGATGAACAGGTAAGTTGCATTCTGCAGCACCAATGGGTATGGCACTTTGGCAACCAAGTCGACAGTATAATCGTCTACTTTTTTCATACCGTCATAGACTTCAAACAGACCTTTATAATCTTCTGATTTCAGAATACGGTTGTAGGTCCACACGACGTCATCAGCAGTGAAGGCATTGCCAGAGTGGAATTTCACGCCTTTACGCAGGTGGAAACGCACAGTTTTGGCGTCCACTTGTTCCCAAGATTCTGCCAGACGGCCTTCAAACTTCATGTCTTTGGTAAAACGAACCAGCGGGTCAAAAGACATGTGGGCATATTGCAAAATACCGCCAGACAGCTGCTCATAGATATCCAGTGATTCTGGATCAGCATCCAGCGCCACTTTTACATCCGCAGCATATAAAGGCATGCAAACACCTGCAGCCAGCAACAAAGCAGCAATTTTGCTCATTCCTGTTTTCATCAATTAGCTCCCTATTTTAATTACTATGCAGACTGATTCACGGCTGCCGTTTCTTCCGCGATCTGTAATCCAGCGCGGCTCATACCTTTAAATTCCGGCATCAATGAAATCAGCTTACGGCTGTACTCATGCTGTGGTGACACAAACAGATCTTCTGTTTTCGCCACTTCCAGCAAAGTTCCTTTTTGCATCACACCAATACGGTCACACATCTGACGGATCACCGGCAGATCGTGACTGATAAACAGCATGGTGAGTTTGAGTTCCTGCTGCAGATCTTTCAGCAGATTGAGGATCTGCGCCTGTACCGACACATCCAATGCAGACGTCGGTTCATCACAGATCAACAAACGAGGACGAGTTGCCAGTGCACGTGCAATCGAAATACGCTGCCGCTGACCACCCGAGAATTCATGCGGATATTTCAAACCAGCCTGACGACCAAGCCCGACATGATCGAGTAAATCACCGACAATCTGCACCACCTGACGTTCATTTTCCGCCAGATTATGGAAACGGATTGGTTCCGCGATAATATCGGCCACTTTCATGCGTGGGTTCAGCGAAGAATACGGATTCTGGAACACCATCTGCATTTGACGACGGAACGGACGGCGTTCTTTTTCACTTTTCAGTGCAGTCAGATCGATACCTTCAAAGATGACTTTCCCTTCATGTGGTGGATACAAGCCAGTGATCACACGAGCAATCGTTGATTTACCTGAGCCTGATTCACCGACCAAACCGAAAGTCTCGCCTTCCTGAATTTCAAAGCTGACATGATTGTTCGCCTGCACGTATTCACGACGTGAAGGGAACATAGAGTCTTTGGTCAAAAAACGTAGACTGACATTATCAACCTGCAATAACGCACCACTGTAATCACGTTGTTCCTGACGTTGACCCAACCAATGCGTTTTCAGATCGATCGAATGCAGTGGTTCTGCCGATTCAATATAAGAAACTAGTGGGAAACGAACTAGCTTCACATCAGAACGCGGCACTGCCGAAATAAGGCTCTGGGTATAAGGATGTTTCGGTGCACCTAGCACTTGTTCAGTCGTGCCGATCTCAACCAAATCACCACGATACATCACGGCGACGCGATCGGTGATATTCGACACCACACCCATATCGTGCGTGACCAGCATGCAACCAACCTGACGCTCTTTACACAGTTTGCGAATCAACTGCAGGATCTGATCCTGAATAGAAACGTCCAATGCAGTGGTTGGCTCATCAGCAATGATCAAATCAGGGTCACAGGAAAGCGCAATGGCAATAACCACACGCTGACGCATACCACCAGAGAACTGATGCGGATATTGTTTAATCCGCAGTTCCGGTTGTGGAATACCGACCGATTCCATCAACTCTAATGCTTTTTCGTAGGCTTCATCGGCTTTCAGTTCGGTATTCGCCAGCATGGTTTCCACCAATTGCTGTTCCACCGTGAAAAGCGGATTGAGCGACGTCATTGGATCCTGAAAGATGAAACCAATCTTCGCACCGCGGATCTCGCGGATCGCATCCGGCGCCATACCAGAGATTTTTTCACCATTCAGGAAAACATCGCCACGCGCGATGCGACCAGGCGGACTTAGCAAATCAATGACCGCATTGCCGATGGTAGATTTACCAGCACCTGACTCACCCACCACCCCCAGGATCTCGCCTTTTTCAATTGAGAATGACAGATCTTTCACTGCCGCCATCACGCCATGACGCGAAGGATATTCAATTCTTAAATTTCTGACTTCCAGCAGGGACATCCGTCAACCTCTAATCTTGCAACGAAAAACACTGTATTCGGAGACCAGAAGTGCACACTTCGGGCCAAGATAAGCGATCTATCTTATAAGGAAGATAAATTCATAGAAACAACAAAAAACAGGATTACATTCCAGAAGACTAGCTATTTCACAAAATTAAATAAAAAAGGAGAGAAATTGCGTGATTTCTAAAATAAGAAACATAAAGTAGCGTTTTACATTGAAAATTTAGAGAGGAAAAGATTGAATCCATACCAATTTTTACAGTGAGTTCTAACCCCAAACACTCTATTCCACAAGAAAATTAGAACAAGGATGTCATTGATAATGTTTTGTTTTAGTGCAAATGACATATGAATGGGCAATATAGAAAGAAAACATAAAAACAGAAATGGAGAGGGCGGCTATTGCCGCCCTAAAATATTAAGGAGTGGTTGTTGGGCAAATAGACGGTACGTTTGTAGCACTGGAATTATGAAAAGTGATACAACCACCATAAGTAATTGGTTCTGTTACACTTGATATTATCGTTTTGGATTCTGATGTAGGTGTAAACCCCGTTGCTGTAGTACTAAAAGTTGCAGTAAATGTGGTACCTGGATTGACCAAGCATTGGAATACTCTGTATTTGTACAAACTTTGTGCTGTAGCAGTAGAAATGTTTTCTAATGAACATTCTACAGAACCAGTTGTGGGTGAAATTGATATTAAATCAAATGGTTTTCCATTTGTAGCAGCACAAGTAGTTGCAGTTGTATCTTTCTTACTTGTAACATCGTAGCAATATACGTAGCCACGAACTTTAACTTTTGAACTAGAACCTGTTACAGTTACCGGCAAAGACCCAGTAATTAAAGTAAATGTTGCTGGATCTGAAACACTTACCTCATCTTTTTTCGCATCTGGTTGATATGCAGAAATAGATGAATTTCCTGGATATGCTTCTACAGTTACATTATAACTTCCTGCTGCGACAGGAGTAAGAATACCTCTGCGATATACACCATAATAATCCGAATCTTTTGCTGCACTTAAATCAGCCATAGGATCATTATTTACTCTGATAATACTGACATTATCAACTTTATTAGTTGTATTATTAGGATGCCACCTAGTTAAAAGAGTCATATTAATATCATAGAAAGGAACCTTACCAATATCGACACTGGATTTATGATAATCGTTCAACCATTTAGGCGATAAAGTATCAACAAAAATACCGCGAGATATTAACTGAACACTACTATCGGTCACTCCTAATGTCAGCGCCATTTTATCACCGCTTGAATCTCGATTATTATCTGGATTAGCATCATACCAAGTATCAAAATCTAAAATATTTACAGCCGAAAGTGAGCCCGCAGGCCAACCAGAAGACCAGTTAGTTCTCTGCCATTCAACATATTTTTTTACAACGTAGGAAACATAGTTTTGATAATTAGTTAAATTCGCAGCTTTTGCCGTAAGAAAATCTTTGCTCATAACCACCAATTTAATTAAATTCCAGTCAGGTAATGGCTTGTAATAACCATCGATCCTCATTAAACGACAGGAATCATAATACGAACCAGAGGTTGCCAAATTATAGGTTGGCGGATATGCCCCCCCATTAATATTATACTTACTTCCACCAATATTTAATCGATTATACACCTCGTCAAAGTTACTGGTATTTCCATCAAAGTGATTTTGACAACAAGTATTGCATAAAGTTGATGTTGCTGATGTTCCTCGGCTTTTAGCAACTGAGGAATTAGCACCAACTTTCCAATATAACAAACCATCATCTGTTAATGTTGGTTCTGCGGGATTCAAAGCAGTAGCAGAATTTGTATAAGTGCAATCACAGGATACAGTTACATAATCATCCAGTACCTGAGTATTACTGTTTTTATATGTAACAGTCTCAAAACTAACGTTCATTAACCCTTTATCACTGTTTTTAATAGTTGGTAAAGGTTTAGTTGTTTCTTTTTTACTGTCATCAGGAAGTGTGATTGAAACGATATCAGGAGCAACGCCTGGGGTGTAAACAACGTGAGGACTATATTCTTTAATAGCGCCAGTACTAACTAGCTTTGCCTCACTAATACGATCAGCTCTGGCTACACTGCCATATAGATTAACTTCATCATTACCATTGTTCCAACGAACCGTTACCTTAATATCTTTGCTTCCATCATCAGTATCAGTCGATGTCCAGCGAAGATTATAATTAAAATTTCCGACTGACACTGCGCCGCTAGCTATCGTTCCACCCTTGTCGTTAATAATATCATCATATGCAGGAACCCCCGCACTCACAGTTAAACTACCAAATGTCCTCAGGTCATCC
>JAYSBB010000061.1:0-11886 GCA_041915645.1 Tolumonas sp. | reverse complement strand
CGCTTTGTTGATACATTACTCGGTAGCATCCTCTCTTTTGGCGCAGTGACTTTACTGTGGCCTGAATGGCAATATCAGCGAATACCCGAGTTGTTAGCCAAAGCAACACTGTGCAATTCCGAATATATGAAAGCAATTGTTTCTGCATTACAAACCTCGAATCAGGACTCCTCCTTCAACCAAAAACGTATCGCCGCACATCATGCCGATAGTGCGCTGGCTCAGGCATGGGTCAATATGCAAACCGACCCGAAACAACAGCGCCGTTACACTAAATTATGTGCTGCGTTGATTTATCGAAATCACAGTCTGCTCTCTTACGTTTCTGCACTGGGGGTGCATCAAGAACTACACGGCTCATTGTTTGAACCGCAACTAATTCGATATGCTGAATTCTTGTTTCAAGCGCTTGAAGAGTCAGTTACTGCTTTATCAGGCAAAAATAACGATGCGCCAATCGAGTTATCTTCGTTATCAAACCTGCCTTCCTCAGATTTAGAAGCCTGTACAGATCAGCGCGCAGGATTAATTCAGCAAGAAATGAATCTTATCGGTATTATGACCGGCGAAATTTTAAAACTATCCCGATTGTTAAGGCCGTTGATCCAAAGTCATGGCTCAGATCAATCACGTTTTTGGAGTAGATAAATGCTGGTCATTGGCAACAAAGAAATTGAGACTGACACTCATGGTTACCTGAAAAACATGAGTGACTGGACACCCGAATTAGCCGAATTAATTGCGGCTGGTGAACAGATCTCATTGAGCGATGCTCACTGGGAAGTCATCCACTTTGTTCGCGATTTTTATACAGAATATAAGACCTCCCCTGCCATTCGCGCACTAGTGAAAGCCATGGCGCTGAAACTGGGAGAAGATAAAGGCAATAGCCGCTATCTATATCGCCTGTTCCCTGAAGGCCCTGCTAAACAGGCCACCAAAATTGCTGGTTTACCTAAACCTGCTAAATGCATCTAACAAGCGAAAAACCACTTTCATATCTCGTCAGTAAAATTCTTTCAAATTAAGGACACGCCGTTAGTGCTGGAAATATCGAACTATGTCGCCATCCCTGACGATGAAATTGAACTTTCTGCTGTCAGAGCACAAGGCGCTGGCGGACAAAACGTCAATAAAGTGTCCTCTGCCATTCACCTGCGTTTTGATATTAATGCATCGTCACTGCCTGAATTTTATAAGCAACGGTTATTAGAACTACGCGATCAACGGATCAGCAAAGATGGCGTGATCGTGATTAAAGCGCAGCAATTCCGGACTCAAGAACAAAACAAGGATGATGCGCTACTTCGCCTGCAAGAGTTGATAAAAAGTGTCGCTGTAGTGCAGAAAGCAAGACTACCTACGAGAGCAACCCGTAGCTCACAGCGCCGCCGCATGGACAGCAAAACACAAAGAGGCAAGATAAAAGAATTACGTGGGCGTGTTACAGAATGAACAAATTGGCATAGCCTGCTACTTATTCGGAATACTGTGGCAAATCTGTACACATCACGGTGAGTTCCTCTTTAATCAGGTCACCCAAGGCGCGAATAGCCATTTCAACGGCGGTCGTCATTGGAAATGCATAGTTTAAACGCAAGCAATTCCGGTATTTCCCCGCCGCTGAAAACAGACTTCCGGCAGCAACTTGAATTCGCAATTCAGCCAGCTTACGGTTAAGCCGCAACACATCGATTTCCTCGGGTAATTCAATCCAGAGTAAGAACCCCCCCTGAGGCTGGCTTATCCGAACACCTTCTGGAAAATAGAGCTCAATCCAGTGTGAAATGCATTTATAGTTTTGCTGATAGCGTTGCCGCATACGGCGAATATGAAGCATATAATGACCTTGAGCCAAAAACTGCGCGACTGCCATTTGTGATGGTGTTGCTGTCGGTCCACTGCCAATATATTTCATATGAACAACTTGTTGCAGATATCTGCCAGGTGCAATCCAGCCCACTCGTAATCCAGGCGCAATCGATTTAGAAAACGAACCACAAAGCAACACCCGTCCATCATCATCAAATGACTTGATAGTTAAAGGCCTTGGCCAGCTATATGCCAAATCACCGTATATATCATCCTCAATGATCGAAATATCATACTGCTGAGCTAATCGAAGGATCTTTTTCTTATTGTTATCCGGCATGATATAGCCTAGAGGATTATTACAATTAGGCGTTACCAGAATAGTTTTGATGGGCCATTGTTCCAGCGCCAGCGCAAGGGCTTCCGGGCTCATACCCGTCACCGGATCTGTCGGGATCTCCAGCGCTTTCAGCTCTAGCGCTTTCAATGCCTGCATAGAACCATAAAAGGTGGGTGATTCGACTGCCACTATATCGCCGGGCCGGCACAAGACACGCAATGCGACTGAAATAGCTTCTGAACAGCCACTGGTACTAACCAAATCATCGGCTTGTAACTGACATCCAGCATCGATCAACAAACGGGAAATTTCTTCCCGCAACGGTTTCAAGCCGTAAATACTATCGTAATACAGTGCTTTTAAATCGCTCGGGCGACACAGATGAGCCATGATCTTCTGTAATGGACGTAAGGTAGATTCATGAACATCTGGCATTCCGCGCGCTAGTTGCACCCAATCTACAGAAGACTCTATCTGCATCAGGTTTAAAACATGATCCCATTGAGATATTTCCACGGGCCGCTGTACTGGGCGCGAAACCGATGGCAACGAAGAAACTGCCGGACGCATACAGACAAAATAACCTGATTTTGCCTTAGGAATCACCAACCGTAGTTCTTCCAGTTGTAAATAGGCTTGCTGTACAGTGCTGATACTGACGCCATATTCGCGGCTCAATTCGCGAACCGAGGGCAACCGCGCACCCGGAACATAAAGACCATCTTCTATCCGTTGTTGCAGTGTTGCAGCCAATTTCGCATAACGTGACATACACATCCCTGATCACTTATGATTCACAAACATCAAACAATACAGATCATGTCTTACATTACCATTCAGATCGCAAAAAACTCAATCTGTATGGGGAAAAAAGTTTGTTTTTGAATCTGTATTGTTTTTGGTGATGTTGGCATGCTGTTCCTCGTAGTTAATTAAGGAGGAAACAGCATGGAATCTTTATGGCGCGCTATCAAAAGCTGGTGGTTGGATTACCGGACTTATCGCATTCTGACTCAACTGAATGATTACCAGTTAAAAGATATCGGATTAAACCGTAGCGACCTAGGGAATGAATTAATCCGCCCTAGTCTGATTAACTATACTCGTCGGTTTCATCAAACTCACAAACCATGGAAATAAAGCAGTCTGGAAGCTGTAGCAGGTCGATGGATATCTGATCGCCTGCGTAGCTTACAGTGTCACGCATTGAACCAGATGAGTACCATAATTCATCTTGGATGATATCATTGTGCTTTGATAGTCTTTTACAGACTAAGAAAACCTGAAATCACATAAAATAAGTTTAACAAAATAATCTATTCTTTCGGATATCGCATATATGTACATCGGTAAACTCGCTGAATTAACAGGCGCGACACGGAAAGCAATACGGCACTATGAGTCTATCGGTTTAATCCCCTCTCCGCAGAGAAAAGGTAACTACCGCATTTACACTATGCTAGATGTCCATTTAGTGAAGATGATTCGTCGAGCACAATCTGTTGGTTTTAGTCTTGCTGAACTAAATGAACTTACAGCCACGAAAGCCAGTACAGGCAGTTTCCCAATAGGAATAGCCAACCAGCTCATTGCGGAAAAACAGATACAATTGCAGCAGCAAAAATTGACCATTGAGGCTACTGAACAAAATCTGGTAATGCTGTATAAAGAACTGAATGAACTTTATGGACTAGGATAAACCATCAAAAATGCCACTTGACCTTCCCCCTAAGGGTATTGTTTAAGCTGAGCTCCTCATCCACAAAGAGGAGTATTCCATGATGTCTTCATACCAATTTGAAGGTTCTACAGCGTTGATAACCGGAGCATCTTCTGGGATCGGTAAATGCTTTGCCCGAGAATTAGCACAAAAACGATCAAACTTGATCATAACGTCCCGCTCCAAAGCCGAATTGGAAATCCTAGCGTCTGAGCTTCGACAAGAATTCTCAGTAACTGTTGATGTAGTGACTGCCGACCTTTCTATCCCTGGTGGCGCACAAAAATTATTTGACCAAGTACAAGCCCGTAAACTATCCGTAGATCTGCTTATCAACAATGCCGGTTTTGGGAAATGGACACATTTTCTAGATGAGAGTTTAGATACCTATGATCAAATGCTCTCCATAAACATTAATGCATTAGCTCAACTCACTTATTTGTTTATCCCGTCAATGCTGGCTAATAGAAATGGAGGGGTAATTAATGTGGCATCAACAGCCGCTTTTCAGCCGCTACCGTACATAGCAATGTATGGGGCCTCGAAAGCATTTGTGTTAAATCTGACGGAAGCCCTCGCAGCTGAATACAATAATAGCGGAGTCCGTTTCATGGCACTATGCCCTGGTAATACATCGACGAACTTCGCGAAAATAGCAAAAGCAAACACAACTGGCATGGCCGCATCTAGCCCTGAACAAGTAGTCTCATCGGCTCTTAGTGCCTTTTCCAAAGGAAATACCTATATTGTTCCTGGATTTGTCAATTATCTCACCTCACTCCTACCGCGTATCCTTACGCGCCGAATGACAACCAGAATAGTGGAGCGCATGTTCGCGAATAGAATTCATAAAATCACTTCAAATTAACCCCCATTCATAGCTTCCATTCACAGGGCTGCATGGTATGCAGTCTTGTGAAAACGCTGAGAGCCTTGTTGAAGTGATACCGGCAAACTAACAACACATATTTGTGATGCAAGCAAAATAACTGTAACTGATTGATTTTACTGGTGCCGGTAACAGGAGTCGAACCTGCGACCTTCGCATTACGAATCACCAGTTTATTTATTAAGTTGTTGATATATAAGCAATTAATCACGCCAACTTCTAATTTTGTGTCATTCTGCGGCATAATATATCTGCCGTGTGGCACAGGTTACGACACAAATTCGTCACAGCGACACACCGACGAAACAACCAAATCACAAACAAAAAACAAACCCGCCGAAGCGGGTTAAAGTTACTGCTACATAGGACAATCAGACTGCATTCTGGCAGATTTGCTTAACGTGAATCAGTAGACAGAAGCCCCGTTATGGGGCTTCACCCAAGAAACTCAATCAACAGCATCACAAAGATTGGCGTTCCCAGTGATTCAATAGGGTGATTGGCTGAGCCAAAAATCAAGCCAATGATGGCGCCAATAATAAAGCAACCAGCAACTCTTGCGAAAATATCTGTTGCGCAATCAATTAACTCTTCTTTGTTCACGCTGAATTACCTTGTTGGCGGCACATTGATTAATTTTAGCACCGCCAGAATGAATTAGTTGGCCCAACTATTCATCATCGTCCTCGTCATCAAGGAATGCGCCTTCACCTCTCAGATACTCTCGCTTCTTGCTAAGGTAAACGCCAGCCTGCGTTCTTTCCATGCTTCTGTTTCGGCTTTTTATCGATTGCATTAACGTTCTTCCAGTTATCGTTTCAGCGCGATCATGCTTGCTGTTAAATGCTTTAATTCTCTCCATTACATCGCGCATCGCTTCTTCATCACCTGATCGCTTTGCATCAAAGAAATCAGCAAGCAAATTAGATCTCTCATCTTCAATAACTTTTTCTTTTCCCTTGATATACCCTCTTGCCGCATACACTTGTGACATTTTTGCAGAGCTGAAGCCCATAGCCTGCATTGCTACATTCCATGCACCAACATCATCAATCACGCTGTCTCCGTTGCGTGTCTGTTCGCCTTCGGTTGCCTGACGGTATGCTTTCGCCAAATCCTTCACGGCTTTCGGAGACATCGCCTCCACACCGCGCTGAATATCGCCGTTAGCAAACTCACGCATCCCACGCACGGCAGATACCCCGATCCCCAATACCGGCCCGGCGATCTGTTGAACATAATGGAATGTCAGATCATCGCCTTCGGTGCCTTCCTTCGGTGAGCGCCACCACAAATCACTCAATCCGGTACGTCCGGAAATATTAAGACCGGATATCGCATCGACCGGCCCCTTCGCAATCAGTTCACCCACTTCCGCGCCAAACACTTCAGTTAAACCTAACCGGAAGGACGCTTCCCCGGTGCGGTCGTCGTCATCGTCGAACAGCGACGCCAGACCGTACAGGATCAGCCCGACCGGGGTCGGCATCCCCATCATGCCCGCCATCATCCAAGTGGTGCCAAACATCACGCCCAAGGTTTTCAGCGCGGTTTTGTCCCCTTTAGCGGCTAATACCGCGTTGCGGGCCAGTGTGTAAGTCATCATCTGTGAATAGATCTTGAACTGGGTAAGCACCTTCATTACATCGCTGCGCATATAGCGCGGTCGGTTCGAGGCGGCATAGTTGCCGTGACCGTCATACACCATTTCAGCCACCTGATCGATGGCGGCGCTGTCCCCTTTTAATACGTCACTCGCAATGCCTGGCTGTTGTGCTTTCATCAGTCGGTACGCCGTCAGCGCGGCGACTTCACGGTTAAGCACTTCGGCGTTATGAAACAGCGCCCCCGCCCAGCGCATCCCGGTACGCGCCCATTGTTTTCCCGGCTTGATATTCTGCTGGTCAGTATCGGCACGCGCCGCAATGCTGTGTGCCTGTGTCAGGTCCAGTACACCGGCTTTATACAGCTTGTTCAGCATCGCCTTTTCATCAGCGGTGATCGCCGCGTTGGTGGCGCGGGTCAGAGAAACCCATGCTTCCTTGGTGCCTTTCTGGAAAACACCGTGCCGCATGTAATCCACCATCGCCTGCAGCATGAACTTAGCCGCCTTCACAAAGCCGTATTTGCCCGCCAGCTGCGGCAGCATCACGGTAACGTTCTGCGTTAAGTTGATCATGGCAGAAGCAGGTGAGGCGCCCAAGTAGAACATAAAGCCCAAGTTCCCCAGCTGGCCAGCCAGTGCAGAACCTTTCGGGTTCATGTTCATCTCGTGACGCAGGTTCATTTCATTCAGTACCTGCTGGGCGATCTCTGCCTCATCCGGCTTGATATTGGATTCTTCCCCTTGCACCGCCAGCTGAACCTGTTCTTTCATGCCGTCCAGTTCAGCTTTCATCTGGTGACCATAGCGGATCTTGGAAACATGATGCGCGAAATGGTAAACGCTTTGCAGATAGGCGCGATGTCCGTCACGACTGGCCCCCTTGATACGCTTACGGTGGATCGCGTGTTTGGCGTAGGATGAATCAGGCAGCATATCCAGCATAGCTTGCCATACGGTATCTTTTAATTCCGCTGGTGCGGTGCCTTCTGCTTGCGCCTTATCCAGTGCTTCAATAACTTCCATCCCCAGCGCGTGCGCGTTGGCCTGATCCCCGGCGCTGGTTTCTTTCACGGTCATCACCGCGTTATAACCTTCACCACGGTACTGTTTCAGTGCGGCTTCGGCGTCTTTCCGTTTCTCGAAGTGCTCACGAATGTACTCGCCATCTTTGCGCGCCTTCACGACATAATTACCGAAACGTGCCAGCGGGAAATAAGGGCCGTGCTGTAATGCGTGCTCCATGCGCAGGCGCATCTGTGATGCCAACGCCTTACCGCCTTCACCCAACTGATCTTCAATACGCTGCTCGATCGCTTTCCGCAATGTTTCCCATTGCTTAGCGTACAGGTCACGCATCGTGCCATACAGCTCTTTACTTTGCTTGCTGGACAAGCGGTAGCGTTCGGACAGGTTGCGGTAGTTATTCCGGATGATATCCAGCTCCGCCTGGTATTCCGCTTTGGTCTTTTCGGTGCGCGCTTTCGCCAGTTTGTCTTTCGCTTCCTTATACAGCGAGTTATCTTCCAGCGGCTTATCCGGATGCAAGCGGGACATCGTGGCATCGTACATCAGTTGCGATAGCGCGGCCTTTTCCTTCTCCGGCATCGCTTCCCACATCGGCTCATACTTGGTTTCCGCTTCCAGCAGAATGTCGTTGCGGTCGGATTCCATCTTGGTACGCAGTTTCTGATAGCGATTGATAGCGCCCCCGGTGATGTCCCGGTAGATCTGGTCGATCTGCAAGTCAGTCAACGTGCCCAGTCCGCGCCCGCGCTGTTGTTTCAGCCAGTTAACCAGCGAACTGCCCGACTCTTTCAGCAGGGAGCTGGCCTGACCATACGCGGAGGTATCGCCGTTTTTTCCTTTGCTGAAGTATGCCTTATTCCCCGGCCACCCATTCGGGCCGTTATCATTCCGACCATGACGCATGTTCTCAGCAATGGTTTTCAGCAGCGCATCCATCTGTTGCTCAGCTTCGTTCACACGGATAAAGCCGGCTTTCACCAGCGCGGATTTCACCGCTGATACCACACGATCCCACAACCGACCCAGCGGCCCCTGATCCACCGGGCGATTTTCCGCATAGTGGGCGAAGGCTTCCTTGATCTTGGTTTTGACATCCGCATCAGCATAGTTTGCTGCTACGGTATCCACCGCATCCCGGATCGCCTTGGAGGTGTTATAGCCGTTTTTCAGGATCTGTAGGATGTCGTTGACTGCCCCTTTGCCGATCACATACTCCAGACCGTGATGCCCCAAAATTTCGTGGCGCATCAACTGACGCAGGCGGGCCTGGTTCTGGATAGCGGACGCATTCAGCAGCAGGGTTTTGCTTTCAGGAATATAGGCCGCATTCGCCACTTCATCCGCGTTCACGGCGGATTGCCCCATGTCTTCCAGCATCTGATTAAATTCAGCCTGATTGCGTGCCACCTTCACACCAATATCGGTTTTGAATTGCTTCAACCATTCTTTGGCTGCTAGCTCCGCCTCTGGCTTGGTCATGCCTTTGCCGGATTTTTCAGCTTCGTTTGAATGCATCTTGGATAAAGAAAAACCGCCTTTGTCGGCGGTCTCTGTGGTGTTTTCTGGCTCAGACTTTCGGTACTGACTTTCATTGTCCACCGGAAAGGTTTTTTGTTCTCTGTCGCCAGACTTTATTCCTTTTGCTATTGATCTGGCATATTCGCGAATCTCATGGATTGTAACATCTTTGTTCAGCAACCCTGCCCTTCTCATCATGCCATGAAGGTATGAGAGAACGCGATTCCATGCATCAGAAACAAAATCGTGCTTTTCTTCTGCAATGTGCGCGAATACTTCTTCTGCTTTTTTACTTTCAGATTTTTCGGCATAATTTTTATCAACGTATGCCCATGTTTTTCCTAAAGCGGCATCATTCCTTGTGTTTTTTATTTTTCCTATTAACGATCTTTTTTCTTCAGGAGAGAACGTATTAAGCCCGTAATGGCCGAAAATTTCGTGTCGCAAAACTCTTCGAATGGCGTCTGCGTGCTGAAGTGGCCTTTGTGAAGAAAGTGGGGGATTTCCAGATATTCTGTCTCTTTTTGTTGAGATGTTATCTGCGATAATGTGGAGTTGATTTCCTGCTGGAAGGTATCCGCCTTCAATTTTTCCGTATCGCTCAACGGTTGCTTCTGGTCCATACGCTTCTTCCTGGGTTTGTTTTGTAATGATTTCTGGCGGTATATTCCCTTTATACTCCCGCTTAAATTCCTCGACAACTCGATCAACTTCTTCTTTTGAAATTCCTGACTTTCCAGAATCGTCAGCTGATTTTGATTTGAATTCTGGAATGTTGGATGTAGAGTCTCCATTTTCCACGCCTGCGGCTTCTGCGTCGTTCTGTCTGCTGGCATCCATGCCATCTTTGATGCTATCAGCAATATTTAATCTTCTGTTTTCTCCCGCGCTTTTTGTTTCGCTTGTGCTAACAGGTCTAGAAACGCTTGTCCAGCTTCCGTTGTTGTCCCTGATCCGCGCTGGGTTTGCTCCAAAAAGGTCTTGGCTGGGTCGTACTCGTTGTTCTTGGTCTTTTCGTTTGTTGAAGTCTTTTTCTGCGGCATTGATAGCTTCCTCTGCGGTTACTTGTTGAGTTGGCTCACCTGTAAGCAAGTCCACTTGATCTGCTGATTTAGCTGACTCATTCAGCATACCAGTGATCTGATTGAGTATTTCAGTTAATCGTTTCCCGCTACGGCTTGCATCAGATAGCATCTCAGCAATCGCACCACCATAATGAGATACGGAACCGCTTAACATATCTCCTTGGTTTATCACTTCCTGAATTGATTGCCCATTACGTTTGGCGGAGGTCATAACATCAATGCCTTCAGCCAGATAATTGACAAATGCCTTTGCCGCATCAGGTGCCATACTACGCAGCTCTGCAACCTTTGCAGCATTGTTCATCAGCGCATTTGTAAGATTTTTACCTGCTTCTGATGTATCACCAGTTGCAGCTTTCAGTAAAGCGTCATTGTCATAACCATAGGCGAAAATCGCATTGCTCACCCGTTTTCTGAATGCTTCATTCCAGCGACCTGCACTGTCTTTGTAGCTGTTCAGGCTGTTTACACCTAACTTAGTGGCAAAGGATGATAGGAAACGCTCATTGCTGGACGCCAGTAGATCCCCACCTTCCGGAATATTCAGCAGGTCCATCATGCCGTTATCCAGGTAACGCGCATCTGATTTCGCATCTTCCGTTGCGGAATTCGCCATTTTTGCGTCCGTATTGGAATCCACCACAAAATCAAGGCGTTCTTCTGGTGACAGGTCACTGACACGCTGACGGACCAACACTGGATCATCAATCAGGTTCACATCATCGGCAGTAAAGCCAAACTCATCCGCGTGCTTGATCAGGTAATCACGGTATTCAGTCGCAGTGCCTTGTTTATATGCCTGTTTGATGCCAATCGTGCGACCGTTGCCAGATTCAACCACTAGATCACGCACAATCGGTGCGCCTCGGTCGCTTTCTGGACTTCCTGCCAAACGTGAGCCTTCCGGATTTGCGGCGATCTGGTTCACTTGTTGCTGATAGGAGGCTTTAGTACGGTCGCGTGGCTGTAACTCTTGTGGGTATGACTTGTTTACACGACCGTCAAATTCATTGGATGCTACCAGATCGGCAGCACTCACCAATTGGTACTGAACTTCTACCGGTTTTCCTTTTGGTGTATGGATCGTCACGCGACTGCCCATTGGTTGCGGCTTCACATTTTCGCTATCGGCTGGCTTTTGCAGTTCAATGATTTTGGTCCGGACAGATGTAGGGTTCATTGAGTTTTTAAACGAGCCTTCCGGCATCATTTCCTCAGTTGCACCCAGGCTATCCAACCATTCTTTAAATTGTTTGTTTTTATTATTGGAGCGTTCACCGGCCATGCTAGAAACAATCGCAACTAATCGTCCACCCGGCTTCAAATGCGCGTAAGCATGTTTCACATGGTCAATATCCATATCGTTGGAGAATGGCGGATTCATTACTACCGCGTCATATTCTCCCGCTGGTTCCGTGGCCATGAAATCAGAACCAACTAGGTTAAATCCTTTCTCAGTCAGAATGTCGCGTAAGTCATTTGATAGCTCCACCGCATCAACTGTTGCGCCAGCATCTCTGGCGGCTACTGCTAACGCACCGTGACCAGCTGATGGTTCCAGCACACGCATTCCTGGTTCAATCCCCGCTCTGGCGATCACATCATTGGCGTGTTCATCTGGCGTAGGGAAGAAATCAACAAACGCATTGCGGTTATTCAGTAGGCGCATTTTGAGCGCATCTTCTTTCTGTTTAACTGGATCGCGTTTTGGCTGTGTTCCCTTGAGTGATTGCTTAACCTTGTGTAACTCACGCAAGGCGGCCCGTAGCTCAATCGGACTGGTGATACCCATGCGAACTAAACGATCATAATCCGCCATCGTATCTTTTAGATAGTCGCGGACTTCGTGTTGTTTGCTAAACTGTTTTAATTTATCAATCAGATCAGGGT
>JAYSBB010000060.1:0-12083 GCA_041915645.1 Tolumonas sp. | reverse complement strand
CAGTCTATGTGAGTCTTCATGCCTTTTTTATTGCAGGAAAACAATGAGCTAAACCACAGACGAAAAAAAACCGCATCAGCAAGCTGTGCGGTTTTTTCGCTTTATTCACTATTCAGGGCGAATTAACGATCGCGGCGGAATTTACCACCTGCGCCACCCTCACGTGGAGCGCGATCATTACGGTCGCCTGATGAACGGCGTGGGCTGCTGAATGGACGATCACCGCGGCCTTCGTTACGAGCACCATCACGAGGCGGGCGACGATCACCGAAAGATGGACGTGCACGACGCGCAGATTCTGGCACTTCACCGGTGAACAGTTCGATTTCCAGCGGACGCTGACAAACACGCGCTTTCTTCAGTGTGTTCATCACTTCTGCTGGCATACCTTCAGGCAGGTCAACAGTAGTGAAATCGTTATAAATTTCGATATGGCCGATGAACTTGCTGTCGATACCGGCTTCGTTAGCGATAGCGCCTACGATCTGGCCTGGTTTCACGCCATGTTCGTGACCAACATGCAGTTTGTAACGTGATGTTGGGCCTTCTGGTGCGCGTGAACGGCGTTCACTGCGCTCAGGGCGATCACCACGCTCGAAACGATCACCACCACGGTCGTTACGGCCACCGCGATCAAAACGGTCACCACGATCATGACGATCATGACGATCATCCATGCGTTGGAATGGCTCTGGCTCTTTTTCATTCATGAACAGTGGCTCGTCGCCCTGTACCATTTTCGCCAACGCAGCACACAAATCTAACGGATCAGTGCTTTCGTCTTCCAAGAACTCATTGATGATCTGTTGGAATGGTTGCAAATCTTGCTCTGAGTCCAACGTTTCACGGATCTGCTGTTTGAAGCGTTCCAAACGATGTTTGTTAATATCTTTCGCCGTTGGCATCTGCATTGGCTCGATTGGTTGGCGAGTAGCCTGTTCAATCATGCGCAGCATGCGACGTTCACGTGGTGCCACAAACAGGATCGCGTCACCGGTACGACCAGCACGACCAGTACGGCCGATACGGTGCACGTAAGATTCTGTGTCGTAAGGAATGTCGTAGTTCACAACGTGAGTGATACGCTCAACGTCTAGACCACGCGCCGCAACGTCAGTTGCGATCAGAATATCGATCTGGCCTGCTTTCAGTTTTTCTACAGTACGTTCACGCAGTTTCTGCGGAATATCACCGTGCAACGCTTCACAAGAGTGACCGCGAGCAGACAGTTTAGTGGTTAACTCTTCCGCGGCAGTTTTAGTGCGTACGAACACCAACAAACCGTCGTATTGTTCCACTTCCAGCATACGAGTCATCGCATCCAGCTTGTGTAAGCCAGAAACTAACCAGTAACGCTGACGAATGTTAGTCGCAGTGCTGGTTTTAGAAGCGATTTTGATTTCCACAGGGGATTTCAAATGACGATGTGCAATACGACGGATCTGTTCTGGCATAGTGGCAGAGAACAGCGCGATCTGACGATCTAATGGACACTGTTCGATGACCCATTCCACGTCATCGATAAAGCCCATACGCAACATTTCGTCTGCTTCGTCCAGCACCAATGTTTTCAGTGCAGACAGATCCAGTTTACCGCGACGCATCATATCCATCACACGGCCAGGGGTACCCACAACAACCTGAGCACCACGGCGCAGTGCGCGCAGTTGTGAATCATAAGATGAACCACCATAAATAGGCAGTACATGGAAATCAGGGATAAATTGCGCGTAGCTCTGGCAAGCTTCAGCAACCTGAATAGCCAGTTCACGCGTTGGTGCCAGGATCAGCACCTGAGTATCCATCTGAGTCAAGTTCAGGCGTGACAGGATTGGCAGTGCAAACGCACCCGTTTTGCCAGTACCTGTTTGCGCCTGACCCAACAGATCACGGCCTTCCAGCAATGGCGGAATAGAAGCAGCTTGGATCGGAGATGGATCTTCATAACCCACAGCGGTTATGGCTTTCAGAATAGGCGCAGCTAACCCCAGCTCGCTAAAGCTCGGCAATTTTTCGGTATCAGTCATATTTATTTTTCACTACTCTACAAGGATGGGCACTTAGCGAGGGAGACGCTGCTGGCCCGAACAAAGAAATGGGTGGCGATTATACACATTGGGCGAGCTTTGTCGCCAAAAATGTGATAGTTATCGCAGCAATTTCAGAAGTTTTCAGACGGGTGGGCTTACACGGTCTCTTACTCAACTCTCTTTTACGCTGGTTATTATACAACCAATTTACAACTTTTGCTTGTTACAATGGCTTTACCGTTCTTTTTTTCTGAGAAAGTACGGCTAAGGTCAGCCGACTTGTGCATAACAAGCGTTCGCGTTCATCGTGCAGATTGATCTGCCAAACTTGTGTCGTCGACCCCAGATGAATCGGACGCGCAGTGCCAGTGACAATACCATCGCGCTTTGCGCGCAGATGATTAGCATTGATATCAAGCCCGACACAACAGTGCGTGCGGGGAACACACATATTCCCCGCCACAGAACCTAATGTTTCCGCCAGCACCACCGAGGCCCCCCCATGCAACATCCCAAACGGCTGATGGGTACGACTATCGACCGGCATAGTCGCCTGCAGATAGTCATCACCAAACGCGGTGTATTCAATACCAAGATGGGCAACCAGCGTATTAACCGAACCAGCATTTAAACTCGCCAGTGTAAAATCTCGTTGCCAAATCACCGCTTTTTCTCCATTTGATTTATTTAAACATCGCTGCTTTTACTATCACAGTAAGGCTAACAATGCCTGCACAGGGTGTTTCAGTTTATTACCGTCGATCCGTTTTACCTGACTACGGCAGGAATAACCAGTCGCTAACGCTTGTGCGATCGGTAATTTCGCTAACGCAGGTTGCCAGCTGTTTTTATAGATCTGGCGCGAATCATCCAGATGTTTAACATCATGGCCATAGGTTCCTGCCATACCACAACAACCGACCGCAACCGGTTGTAATTTGGCCCCCAGACGAGCAAACACTTTCGCCCAATCACCATTACTGCTTGGTTCTGCGGTTTTTTCGGTGCAATGCCCCATCAGATAGAATGTCTCATCACCTGCTTCTTTTTGCGGTAACGAATCAAGCACTGACAATAACCACTCTTGCGGTAATTGCACTTTAAAATCACCACGCGCATCACCTAACGCACGCACATACTCATCACGGTAGCAAAGTACCATCGCTGGATCAGGCCCGATCATCGGTACATTCAGCTTGTGTAAACGGTTCAGGAACTGCGCGCTATCCGCTGCCGTACGCGCAAAACTACGCAGGAACCCTTTGATATGTTGCGGTTTACCATTCGGTTTAAACGGCAACAATAATGGACGGTAACCCAGCTTTTCCAGCAACAGAATCAGGTCACGCACCACGTCGGCATCATAGAAAGAGGTAAACGGATCTTGTACCACCAAGACGACTTTCTTGCGTGCATCCGGTGACATAGCTTCCAGTTTTTCTAACTGGAATAGTAGCGCTTCATGCCCAGCCAACTGTTTTTTCAGGGTTGGTTGACTCAAAATAGGCACGTCAACCATACCGATAGTTTTTTCAGTCAGCGTTTGTACCCAATTTTGTTTCAGGAAGAAATTCACTGCACCCGGCGCTTTTGCCATGAGAGGTGCATAGGTTTCTACCGTGGCAACAAAATAATCTTTTGCCGGGCGCAGATAACGCTGATGATATACCTGCATGAAACGAGAGCGGAATGCAGGCACGTCAACCTTAATTGGGCATTGGCTGGAGCAGGCTTTACAGGCCAGACAGCTTTGCATGGCATCCATCACTTCATGCGAGAAATCATATTCACCACGGCGTTTGGCAAAGGTATTCCGAGCACGATCAATCAAATCTTTCCAACGGAACACACCATGTTGGATCGCCCCTTCTTCAGTCAGCACATCCACGCCTTGTACTTCCAACTGACGCAGCCATTCACGCATTAAACCTGCTCGCCCTTTCGGTGATTCTCGGCGATCACCACTGAGTTTAAATGACGGGCACATTGGCGAGCTGGTCTCAAAGGTGAAACACAAGCCGTTACCATTACACTCTAATGCTTCTTTAAATGAATCGCGGATCTTCACCGGGATCTGGCGATCATACGCACCACGCTTGGTCGCATCGACAGAAACCAATTCATCGTTGGAATTAATTGGTGTACAAATCTTGCCAGGGTTCAGACGGTTATCCGGATCAAATGCCCCTTTAATACGACGCAATTCAACAAACAACTCGCCGAAAAACTCCGGGCCATATTCCGAACGGAAACCGCGGCCATGCTCACCCCACATTAAACCGCCGTATTTCGCGGTCAGTTTAACGACTTGATCGGAGATTTTACGTAAAGTCACTTCCTGTTCAGGGTCGCACATATCCAGCGCCGGACGCACGTGCAACACACCGGCATCGACGTGACCGAACATACCATAGGTCAGTTGGTGTTCATCCAGTAACGCACGGAACTCCATGATGAAATCAGCCAGTTTTTCAGGTGGCACAGCCGTATCTTCGGTAAATGCCACCGGTTTCTTACGCCCCGGTGCATTGCCCAGCAAACCCACGGCTTTTTTACGCATACCATAAATGGCTTCAATACTGCCAAGATCTTCGCAGATCTGATAACCAATAATACCCGCTTTGCCTGCAGCCATCTGTTCATCAATTTTCTGACACAGTGCCTGCATTTTAGGCTGCTGATCACTTGCGTCAGCGCCAGCATATTCAACGATATTTAAGCCCATCATCGCTTTGCCTGGTACATCAGTGATCAGGTTTTTCACTGAATGCCAGACAATATCAGAACGAGCCAGATCTAATACGCGTGAATCAACGGTTTCCACCGACATCGCTTCAGCTGCCAGCATTAACGGGGCGTTGCGCAATGCAGATTCAAAACTATCGTATTTAATATTCACCAATGCGCGATAAGTCGGGATCGGTGTCAGATCGAGCAAAATTTCCGTAATAAAGGCTAACGTACCTTCCGAGCCACACAACAAGCGGCTTAAATCCAACGTTTCAGTAGTAGGATCATAGACATGTGTCAGATCATAGCCCGTCAGAAAACGGTTTAGTTTTGGAAATGTCGCTTCGATATCCGCGCGTTTTCCTCGGGCGATATCCCACACCAGACGGTAGATATCACCTTCCCGATCTTGCTGCGCCAGTTTTGCCTGCAAAGCATCACCTTGCAGGGGTAACGCTTCTATGACCGAACCATCCATTAATACTGCGCGGACACCTAATACGTGATCTGAAGTCTTACCATATTTCAGCGAGCCCTGACCTGACGCATCGGTATTAACCATGCCACCAATCGTCGCGCGGTTACTGGTTGACAATTCTGGCGAGAAAAACAGACCATGCGGCTTCAGCGTGGTATTCAGCTTATCTTTAACCAACCCCGCCTGCACTTTAACCCGACGGGCCGCCACATCCAGCTCTAATACCGATGTCATGTACAATGACAGATCCACCATGATGCCATCATTCAACGACTGACCATTCGTGCCCGTACCACCGCCACGCGGTGAAAAGGTAATATGGCGATAAACTGGTTCTGACGCCAGTTTCAGCATTAATGCAATATCGTCCGTGGTTTTCGGGTGCACCACCGCCTGTGGTAACCACTGATAAACACTGTTATCAGTCGCCACAGCCAGACGGCTGGAATAAGAGGAGTCGATATCGCCACTGAATCCAGCGCGCGCTAATGACGCCAGAAAAGCAATATAAGGTTGTTTCAGGCTGTCTTGGGGTGTCAGTCTCGGGATCATGCTGTCTTCCTGATCATGGTGCTGATATCAAAAATTTGAGTATCCAAGCGACGAGAGTGGATATATATGCATATTACACCATTCCGTGGTGTAAGCGGAAAGCGAAATGGTACGCAAGCCCATCATTGCAATCAATGGATAGCGTTACTAAAAGGCTAAATGAATTGTTTACTACGCAGGAATAGATAGAAAGAGATCAGCGTCACAGATCATTTTTGCTCAAAAATAGAGATTGCTAGCTGGCTCACAAAACAACAACACCAACGCCTTGCACATTTGCACCGCTGTTATCAGTTAGATATGGTTAATCCAAGAAAAGTTCCCAAGAAATTAAAAAAAACTTTTCAGAGACTAACCAAGCCTGAGGTTAATCAGGCATCCCTCATAACAAGGAAAGATGACGATGAAAAAACTGAACGTATTAGTACCTAGCGTACTGGCTCTGTTCGTAGCTTCTGCCGCTCACGCTGGTGCAACTTTCGACACTCCACAGGGTAAACTGAACTTGGGTGGCGATGTTGAATTTGATGTAACTGCTGACAACTACAGCGAAGGCCATAACGCTGATGCAACTGATACTCAACAGGTTGGTGGTCGTATTCTGGTTGATATTAGCGGTGAACGCGCACTGGCTAATGGTAATTATGCTAACTTCAAAGTAAACCCACTGTATGGCCAGAAAGGTGAGAAAAACCTAGATGACGCATGGTTTGGTTTCGGCGTGAAAAATGACTGGGGCTTCAAAATTGGTCACTTCGAAGCATATGACCTGTCTCCAGCAGGTCAAGATACCTATGTAGTTGGTTACGGTGACAATATTTACCGTGCAAAAGATGGTCGCGGTCGCAGCAACAACGGCGGTCAGATTATGCTGACCAAAGAAGCGGGTCAACTCCATTATGAAGTAACTACTCAGTTTGGTGAAATTGGCGATACATCTTTCTTAGGACAATATACTGACAATGGTGCAACACCAGTTAAAAACAAAGATCCTCTGTTAGTACGTCCAGTTGTAGCTTGGACTGGTGACACTGTAACTGTTGCTGTTGGCGCTGAAGTTAATTTAGTCTCTGATGCATATGTTGCTGATCTGGGTGGTACTGACCCACGCGAGTCAATCTCTGATTGGACTGGTTACGGTGCAACAGCATCTGCTAAAGTAAACGATGATCTGTCTGTATCTCTGCGTGGCGCATACCGTGCAGGCGATGAAGTTGATCAATACAGTGTTGGTCCAGGTGTTCAATACCAAAACTTCTATGCAGCATACCTGTTTGGTAAAACCAACTTTGATGATGCATCTATTTCAGATAAAAAATACAACGTTGCCTACGCTTCTTATAAAATCCCTGGCGTAATGGGTCTGGATAACTTCGACATGTATCTGGGCGCTTCATGGGGTAATGAGAAAGTTGGTAGTGCAGATGCTACTGAAGAACTGGGTGGCCGCGTACGTTTCAAATACTTCTTCTAATCTGCCTGTGCAGATGGCGTAAGCCAGAAGTAAATGCCTATTTGACCCTCGCTTCGGCGAGGGTTTTTTGTTATTGCACCAGACTCATTATCCTCTGATAATTAACTCTACTTTTCTGTTTCTAATCAAACTCGAATATGACCCTATCGCGCCTTTGCCATCTATTCCTGCTGACATCCGGTTTATTCTGTTTTTCGACTCACGCCAGCACGGATAATTATGCGCAACAAGCACAACAGACCTGTCAAACGATGTTGGCTTATCGCATGGGTTCGTTATTGGATATTCAGGTTACTGAAGTAAAACCGCTGGCAGTACAAAATAAGTGGCTGGTGACCGGAGAAGTGAAAAAGCAAAAACCTGCAGTTACTTTTGCCTGCTTATTAGCACTAAAAGAAAATAAGATGGCATTAGAAAAACTGGAATTGTTTCAGGTTAAACAGCAGACAAAATAATCTACACATAACCTATAACACCCAATATTGGATGTGGATTGTCTCAAACTCTATGAATTACTCGCCGCCCGCAGATGGTTCGCCTTTACCTGCGATAGGTAAATAGATAGTAAATGTGGTGCCGATGCCTTCGGTGCTCACCACATCAATACGCCCTTTGTGTTTTTGAATGATGCTGTAGGCTAAAGAAAGGCCTAAGCCAGTACCTTGCCCAACCGCCTTCGTGGTAAAAAAGGGTTCAAATATACGTTTACGCACTGCCTCTGACATACCTTTACCGGTATCTGTAATTGAGATCCAGACCTCTTCACCTTCCCGACCGGTTTTGAGTGTAATTTCACCCATACCCTCAATTGCATGGGCGGCATTGATCATCATATTCATGAAGACTTGATTGATCTGCGCCGGAACACAACGCACCAATGGAATGTCGCCGTATTCTTTATGCACTTTTGCTTTATATTTCAGCTCGTTCCAAACCACATTGAGCGTACTGTCTAAACCACGGTGCAAGTCAGAGTCCTGCCACACGGATTCGCCAGCACGGGCAAAATCTTTCAGATCTTGTACGATCTGTTTCACGCGATCTAATCCATCGGCAGATTCAGCTAGTAGTTCAATAATATCCTGGCGGACATAGTCCAGTTCTATATTCTCTTTTACTTCATGCAAGCGCTGTTGTACGCCAGCCGGTAATTCATCAGATACCTGTTCAAAAGTACTGATCAGTAACAGTAAGGAATCGACATAGCTTTTTAGCGTACCCAGATTGGCATTAACAAAACCCACCGGATTATTGATTTCATGTGCCACACCAGCCGCTAATTGACCAATCGCGGCCATCTTATCCGATTGTAATAATTGCCCCTGGGCACTTTCTAACTTCTGGTTGAGTAGTTGCAGTTTTTCATATTCATCCTGCAATTTACGATTGGCCTCGGTCAGTTCATTCGTGCGATGCGTGACACGCTCTTCCAATTCTTGATTGGTTTGTTTTAGTTTTTGTTGTACCTCCAAAAGATGACTATTTTGATGCACAACGCGCAGCTGTGAATCGTAAAGCTCGGAGTACGTTTGATGCAAACCACCCAATATCAAAGGAACTGCTTCGATTACTACCGCAGCCGACTGGCTGTAAGCTTCTTCCGAGCTCATACCTTTACGCATAGCCAGAAACTGTGCACACACTGGTTTATCAATAGTCAGGATGTGATAACGCATCCAAAACACGGCATAACGTAAAAAAGCCCGGATTTCATCATGGCTCATCAGCTCATTACTGGCCGTATGCAGGTGCTGTAAAAAGAGTTGGTGATCTTCGGAATGACCCCAAATTACTTCTGGCAGGCAACCTTCCTGAAACATCATTAGTTCTTCATAGTTGATATGTTCGCGCAGGATGAGAGCTAATTGCTTAAGTTCGCGTTGCACATCGGTATAGTTTTTCCCCTGCAGTAAACTCATCGCCAATGAGCCCATTTCACGGAAAATAGCTTTATGCTGTTGGTCTATCTCAGCAATACCGGTGACGTACTCATCACTCCATACCAACGCCATGCTTATTCCTCATCGTCCAGCATTACAGAACCATCGGCAGCCCAATTCACTTTAGTAATACCGGGGGCTTCCCGCTCTAACTGCCTTACTGCCAATTCACTGTCAGATAACTGCCCACGCGCAACGCGCTCTAAATCAGCCAAACGTTGATTTTCAAGAATCAACTGCCGGTGACGTAACGCCTGCCCGATGGTCGCGACTAATTCATAGTCGTTCCAAGGTTTGGCTACAAAGCGATAAATATGTGCCCGATTAATAGCATTAACCAATGCATTCAGATCTGCATAACCGGAAATAATCAGGCGGGCGGCATCCGGCTGCAGCGTTTTTATGGCGGTCAACAGCTCAACACCATCCATACCAGGCATTCGGTAATCAGAAATAACCAATGAGATCTGGTGACTGTGAGCATATTCCAGCGCTTTAGTGGGATCAGAAAATGTCACTAGTTCCAATTTAAACAGGCGCCCATCACAAAGACAGGGAGTTCGCTGCAATAGCCGGACTAATGCTTTCAGGATCAATGGTTCATCATCTACCAACAAAACTTTTTCCATGATGACTCCTTAATTTATATCTTGCCGAATATAAACAACGATCGGTTTACCGTCTGTTTGTTCAAAACGGCAAATGTGTTTGATGATAGATGGATCCAGTTTTCGGCCTTTGGCTAACAACAGAAAATGTCCGGCACTGTATAAATCCCGAGACAAAACCATACCTGTTTTTAATTGTCGGCTACTCAACGCAACTTCTTTGTAGCGGTGTTGTTCCGCCTCCAGCGATTGAATAAACAGCTGAACCAATACAGGATCGTAACGTAGCCCTTTGTTTTCTTTTATGTACAAAAGAGCATGTTCTTCTGTCACTTCACGGGGTAGCAGCAAACCCATTTGTAATTCATCATAATCAACTACGATGGCTAATATTCTGGCACCGATCGGAATTTCATTGAGTTTCAAATGATCAGGAAAACCGCAGCCATCTACATTTTCATGCTGCCCGCGGATATAAATACCAGCAAGATTCAATTCAGGAATGGGTAACAACACCATCTGCCCTATCGCAGGGTGCTCCATAAATTCCGCCCGTTCCTGGCGATTATGGCTGGCAAACGATTTGTTAAGCAAACTATCAGGCAACGCAACCTTACCGATGTCATGCAGCATAGCGGCATTCCTGGCGCTGTTCCCTTTACGTGTTGGTGCATGTTCTATAATTAAAGTGGGTATTCTGAACAGGAATTCATATCATGGACTCCAGCGACTTTTTAGAACTACTTCGCGCCTTAACACACTTAACCGCCACTCAACTGGATCGTGCCCAGCAACATATTCGCCATCATTTGCAGAGCGATCTCTTACGGCAATCCCTGAGTGAACGCCGTGATGAAGAGCAATTTGTCTGCCCTCACTGCAATGGTGTTCATATCATTCACTGGGGCCAATCTCACGGACTTCTTCGCTACCGGTGCAAAGAATGTGGCAAGACTTTCAATCAGTTAAGGAATGCAGCCCTGACTCATTTACGCCACAAAGAGAAATGGGCTTGTTATGCTCAATGCTTAAACGAAGGTATGTCACTGCGAACAGCGGCTCATGAATGTGGCATAAATCTAAAAACTTCATTTCGCTGGCGTCACCGTTTTCTCCGCTACGCATTAACAACCAGTGCTAAAAAATTATGCGGGATCGTGGAAGCTGACGAAGTCTTTGTTCCCGAATCCTTCAAGGGTTCACGACATCTGGAACGAGCCCCGAGAAAACACGGTGGTAGCGGACATGGCTCGATCCCACTAGTTCCGGTATTGATCGCCCTCGACCGATATGAAAACGAGACGGAAACAGTATTACTGGATAAAAGTTATCAGCAAATCGCACCTGCTTTGCAACCGTTGATCAGTCGGGGTTCGGTGCTGTGCACCGATGGAAATCAAAGTTATATTCAGATTGCAGAGGATGCTGGGGTTATGCATAAACGATTGATAATCAGCGATAAAAAACGAGTTGAAGATGAGGTATATCACATTCAGACATTGAACAACTACATCAGCCGCTGGCGTGGCTGGATGCACAAATTTAATGGTGTGGGTACGGCGTATCTAAAAAATTACTTAGCGTGGTTCCGAGTGCGTGAACAACAGAGAGATGATGCAAAATCATGGTTATTTGGTGGAGTGAAGACAGTCACCAACACGTAAAGGGAACAGCGCCGCATTCCTCACCGCCTCTATTTCTTCAGGTTTTAAATCTGCATATTTTGCGAGTCGTTCAGCCAAAGATACGACCCGCTGGCTGTGACCAGTCCAGTCGGCAAAACGCATTTCAATGATGCTGGAAAACACCTGCACAGAAGTTCTGAACGAGGTTTTCAACTCTTCTTGTGTGAGTTCCAGAAAAGAGACCAATTGGCTCAGTTCTGCCGTGCGTTGTGCGACCTTAAGTTCAAGCGTGTTATTGGCCTCTTTTAACGCTTCATTTTGCTCTGCAGTTAATTTTAATAAGCGTTGGTTTTCACGGCGTAAATACAGCTGTTCCAAGGCTTGCCGAACGATAAGTTGTAACTCCTGATCGTTCCATGGTTTAGCAATAAAACGATATATTTCACCTTGATTGATCGCTGCCACCGTCTGCGCCATATCCGCATGTCCGGTCAGCAATAAACGTATGGTATCCGGCCATTCCTGTCGTACTTTAGCCAAAAATACTGCGCCATCCATTTCAGGCATACGCATATCAGAAATAACCAAATCAACCGGTTCGCTGCTCATCAGGCTCAATGCGGCTGCGCCACTTTCAGCGGTTAAT
>JAYSBB010000059.1:0-12350 GCA_041915645.1 Tolumonas sp. | reverse complement strand
GTTATCTTTCTCCTTTGGCTTGGTGATGATGTATTTTTGATACTTGGTATATCGGAAACATGCTCAGATTTCGGGGAGTCTTTAGGTCTCCCCTTTTTTATGTCTAAAATTTGTTAACAAGCGTGACAAGATATGCAAAACTTGGTATTGAACAAGTTTAAATATCCCGATTGCTTGCGGGATATGTTATTACACCACCTTTGAATGAAGCATTCGACGTAAGGTAAAAGAGGTATTCGATGAGTACTGCACTTCAGCGCAATTTAGTTCTAGTTCCTCAGGGTAGTCTTGAGGGCTATATTCAGGCGGTAAACAGCATACCGATGCTGACGGCTGAAAAAGAACGGGAACTGGCTGAACAATTACAAAACCACGGTGATTTGGAAGCTGCCCGTCAGTTGGTTATGTCACATCTGCGTTTTGTGGTGCACATCGCACGCAACTATTCTGGCTATGGATTGCCGCAAGCGGATCTGGTTCAGGAAGGTAACATCGGCTTGATGAAAGCGGTAAAACGCTTTGATCCCACTGTCGGTGTGCGTCTGGTCTCGTTTGCGGTACATTGGATCAAAGCCGAAATTCATGAATATGTGCTGCGTAACTGGCGTATGGTCAAAGTCGCCACCACCAAAGCGCAACGTAAGTTGTTCTTCAACTTGCGCAAAAATAAAAAACGCCTCGGTTGGTTTAACCAAGATGAAGTGCGCACCGTCGCCGATGAATTAGGCGTGTCACCAGAAGATGTGACCGAGATGGAAGCGCGCATGAGTGGTCAGGATCACTCCTTCGACGGTTACGACGATGACGACAGCGAAAGCAATTTTGCACCGGCACACTATCTGGAAGATAAATCATCTGACCTAGCTGCCGTGTATGAAAATAGTAACTGGGACAACCATGCTGAACACCGTCTGACCTATGCCCTGCAAGGTCTGGATGAGCGTAGCCAGCAGATCATCCGAGCCCGTTGGTTGGATGAAGATAACAAACTGACACTGCAAGAGTTGGCCGATCGTTACGGTGTCTCGGCGGAGCGCGTGCGACAGCTGGAAAAGAATGCGTTGAAGAAGCTCAAGGATGTGCTGGAGGCGTAAGCCTGACTAAACCACGAAAGGTCTCTGTAGCGAGGCCTTTTTTTTGGCAGTAAAAGGGAGAACAGCATGAAACTGCTGAAGCAATTATTTGAACAAAATCGCCAATGGGCTGAGCAGATCAAAGCGGAAGACCCCCAGTTTTTTGAAAAACTGGCCTCACAACAAGCACCGGAATATTTATGGATCGGTTGCTCTGATAGTCGAGTGCCGGCGAATGAATTGCTCGGTTTATTACCAGGCGATGTATTTGTGCATCGCAACGTGGCGAATCTGGTGGTACACACCGATTTTAACTGTCTGTCGGTGATTCAATATGCGGTGGAAGTGTTGAAGGTGAAACACATCATCGTGTGTGGTCATTATCACTGTGGTGGCGTGATCGCCGCGATGGGTAACAACGAATATGGGTTAATTGATAACTGGTTACGCAACATCAAAGATATCAATTACAAATATCGCGCTGATATCGATGAGATTGAAGATGAACATGAACGCCAAGATTATATGTGCGAGCTGAATGTGCTCGAACAGGTCGCGAATGTTTGTTACACCTCGATTGTGCAGAATGCGTGGCGCCGTGGGCAGGAACTGGCGGTGCATGGCTGGATCTATGATGTCAAAGACGGCTTGTTGCGTGACTTGGATATCACGGTCAATGCGCTGGAGCAGATCCCGGAAGTGTATCGTTCTTCCTGCCAAAAAGTATCAGCTTTGCATCAGCATAAATAAGTTCAGAAATACTGCCCCAATAACTTTGGGGCAGCCATCAAGAGCAGCGCCCACAGACAAAGCCAGCCTAAATCAGTGACAACAAAGGTCAGTGCAATCAGACCGATGCCAGCCAGTAAGGCCAAAAGATGGGACTGACGTTTGCCATAGATAAAGTAACCGGTGCCGATGGAACCGATCACAATATTGGCGAATAGCAGTAATGGATCGAGTTCCGTCAGCATGTAATGAGGTTACAGTTTCTGTTGGACGCTGGTGGCGGCATCTTTGACTTTTTCACCACCGCGCTGAATATCCTGCCCCATACCATGGATGGTGTTGCAAGCGCTCAGGAAGAACATGGCAATTAAGAGCCCAGTGATCGTTTTCATCATTTTTCCTCGTTAATGCAATACGATAAATATAATTCAGCACACGGACTTCGCCGAGAAAGAATCTATTATAACGTGATGATTGTTAACATATACCCAAAGTAATTGGCGTTGCAGCAAGGCGACCAGTGAGCGAATCCCCATGAGCATAGATAGACTATGTGATTGGGGTGAGTGAACGCCGTCAACGACGCGGCAACTTCAAGTACGAAGGGTATAGCATGTAGTCGGGCAGACAGGGATATTGAGGGAGCATGAAGAAAAACAAAAGCCTTCTGACGGAACAATTTATTACCGAATGGCTGACGCCGGATGTGGGTTTTGTCTTTCGCTCCGGTGAGGTGTTGGATGATTTTATCAGCCCGTACCAACATATTGAGGTAATGGAAACAGCCGCGTTTGGTCGGGTGTTTCGTCTGGATGGTTACCTGATGACTTCGGAAGCCGATGAATGGTTTTATCATGAAAATCTGAACCATATTCCGGCTATCACGCACCCGGATCCACGCACCGCGTTGATTATCGGCGGCGGTGATGGTGGTTCGGCGCGCCAACTGCTGAAATATCCCAGCATCGAACAGGTCGTCGTTTGTGAGCTGGATGTCGGTGTGGTGGCCATCGCCGATGAATATTTCGCGAAAGTCCATCAAGGCGCGTTTCATGATCCGCGTTTGCAGCTGGTTATTGGTGATGGCTTAAAATATGTGGCGGAATCACAACAACAATTCGATTTGATCGTGCTCGATTTGACCGATCCGCAAGGTTACGCCGAACCCCTGTATACCCGTGCCTTTTTTGCCGACTGCGCGCGCCTGATTGGCGAGCATGGTTTGTTATCCCTGCATATTGGTTCACCACAATTTCACGCGACCCGCTTTCGGAATCTGTTTGATGAATTAAACGCGGTATTTCGGGTGGTGCGGCCGATGTTAGTACCGATCACCTTGTACGGTGGTTTCTGGGGCATGGCCTGTGCCAGTCAATTGCGTGATCCGAAACGGTTGGATGCCAACACGGTTGAACAGCGTTTGCAGCAGCGCGGCATTACTGGTCTGCACTATTACAATGGCGACACACATCAAGCTGCATTGGCTTTACCTAACTTTGTGCGTCAGTTATTACAACAAACGGAATAAAACATGACTCAGAAACTATTTGCCGTCTATCTGGGTGGCCGGGCACCCAAAGCCAATATTGAACTGCATGATGTTGTATTTGTGGTGGGTGAGAGCATTGAGCAAACTTATCCGCAATTATTGGAGTTATGGTTTGGCTCGCCAGAGGGTCTGCATATCGATTGTTGGATCGAGCTGGATGTCGTGGATGGTTATCGGGTGAAGTTGGTAGCCGACAAGCCGGTGTCGGAGCAGCAGCTCTATTTTATCAATCTGGGCGCCTATCACGCAGATCATATCGGCGAGTTACATGCGACGGCTTTTATGGTTGCGCAAAGTAGTCAGGCGGTAAAGGCGCGAGCGAAAAAAACACTGCTACCTGGCACGCAGGCATTACATACCGATGATTTGTATGAGGTGGATGATTGTATGCCACTGGCGCATATCAACGGTTTTTACATTGCGTTGGAACCTGGTGCTGACAATTGTGCGTTGCAGGCCCATAACGGTTATCTGCCGTTGCCGAAAGCATTGGTCGGCGAGTGGAAAAATACTAAACGCTAATGCAAAACCCAGAGCCAGTCGGTTAGCTGGTTCTGGGTTGATGATTTAACGCGGTTTACCGGGGTAACGTGGTTTTTTCAGGTTTTCGACCGAAAAGATATCGTTTAATTGTGCTTCAGTGAGCAACCCGCGCTCCAAGACGGCTTCACGGACCGATTTACCGGTCGCGACACACTCTTTACCAATTTCATCACACGCATGATGGCCGATATACGGTGTCAGAAAGGTAATGAGTCCGATTGAGCTGAACACATACGCTTCGCAACGGTCTTTATTGGCAGTAATGCCTTCCACACATTTTTCGCGCAGACAAATACAGGCATTACTGAGCAGGCTGAGCGATTCAAACATGCATTGTGCTATCACCGGTTCCATTACGTTGAGCTGTAACTGGCCCGCTTCCGCAGCCATGGTGACAGTGACATCGTTGCCAATCACCTTAAAGCAAACCTGATTTACCACTTCCGGGATCACCGGATTGACCTTTGCCGGCATGATGGATGAACCGGCCTGCCGTTGTGGCAGGTTGATTTCGTGCAGACCAGCGCGCGGGCCTGAACTGAGCAGACGTAAATCGTTACAGATCTTCGACAGTTTCATCGCCAGTCGTTTATAGGCACTGTGCAGAATCAGATACGCACCACAGTCGGAGGTTGCTTCGATCAGATCTTCCGCCGGTACATAATTATGGCCGGTGATTTCCGCCAGATAACGGATCGCCAGTGCAGAGTAATCCGGCGGCGTGTTCATGCCGGTGCCAATGGCGGTGGCCCCTAAATTCACTTCCAGCAACAGTTCCTGACAACGGCCAATGCTTTTTATTTCTTCGCGTAATGTCACCGCAAACGCATGAAATTCCTGCCCGAGTGTCATTGGCACGGCATCTTGCAGCTGGGTGCGCCCCATCTTCAGCACATCATTAAAACTGATGGCCTTATCATCAAAAGCTTTGATCAGTTTTTTCAGCTGTTCTAGCAGCCCAAAGGTACTCTCATACAGTGCCACGCGAAAGGCAGTCGGGTAGACATCATTGGTGGACTGGCAGCGATTCACATCGTCGTTCGGATTTAAGATCTCATAAGCACCTTTCGGCTGACCTTGTAACTCGAGCGCCAGATTAGCGATCACTTCATTGGCGTTCATATTGACCGAGGTGCCGGCACCACCTTGAAACAGATCGATCGGAAACTGATCGAAGCAGCGCTCGGTTGATAACATCAAATCGCAGGCTGCGATGATCATGTCGGCTTTATGGGCATCTAACGTACCGAGCGCACGGTTCGCTAATGCAGCAGCTTTTTTGGTGTGCAATAAACCGCAGATAAAGGCCGGTACGTCACTGATCCGTTGCTGGCTGATTTGGAAGTTGTCTACCGCCCGCAAGGTATGAATACCATAGTAATGTTGGTTATCTACCTGCATGCAACCTAACAGGTCTTCTTCTTGTCGGAACTGGCTGGTCATGATGATCTCCGCACTGATTTAGGTCGATAAACCAAGTATGGCACAGCTGTTTTAGTTGAATAATCAGTACGCATGGATGTTTACGTTTAAGTTAATAAAACAAATACCCCAATAGTTATTTGTTTTTGTAACTAAGAATAAAATAACGGCTTTTTGCTGCGAACATGGTGCGATTGTGCAGATAACATCGCACTTGGTAGGGGAATGCGTTATTATTCGACTCTTTTTTAATATACGGCAGTTGTGCGTTCCGTATTCTGTTTAACCCATGGGAGAGGAAGCCTGTGAACTTTACTAATCCGACGACGATTACGTTCGTCATCTACATTCTGGCGATGATCGGTATCGGTTTTGCCGCATGGCGCTATACCCGCGATCTGTCCGACTATATTCTCGGTGGCCGTAGTCTGGGTAGTTTTGTCACCGCCATGAGTGCTGGTGCTTCGGACATGAGTGGCTGGTTGTTGCTGGGCTTACCGGGTGCTGTTTATGCGTCAGGCGTTTCTGAAAGCTGGATTGCCATTGGTTTGGTTATCGGTGCTTGGTTTAACTGGCAATTTGTGGCGGGTCGGTTACGTGTGTATACCGAAATTACCCGTAATGCGTTAACACTGCCGGATTATTTTACCCATCGTTTTGAAGACCAAACCAAAATCCTGCGTGTGATCGCGGCACTGGTGATTCTGGTGTTCTTTACCATTTACTGTGCCTCCGGCATGGTGGCAGGTGCTCGTTTGTTTGAGCAAACGTTCGGGCTGAGTTACGACACGGCGCTGTGGGCCGGTGCTGCGGCAACGATTTTGTATGTCTTTGTTGGTGGTTTTTTAGCGGTGAGCTGGACCGACACCGTACAGGCCTCGTTGATGATTTTTGCCCTGTTACTCACGCCCGTCATGGTGATCATGCAGGCGGGCGGTTTTGCTGGTGCCGTGCAGGCGATCAATGCGCTGGACGTGAAATACAGTGACATGTTCCATGGCACCACCTCGATCGGCATCATTTCGCTGATGGCATGGGGTTTAGGTTATATGGGGCAACCACATATCCTGGCGCGTTTCATGGCGATAAGTTCGGTTGATGCTATGCCGAATGCCCGCCGGATCGGCATGACCTGGATGATCTTGTGTCTGGGTGGTGCGGTTGCGGTTGGTTACTTCGGTATCGCCTATTTTGCCGCAAATCCGGCCCAAAGCGGGTCTGTACAGGCAAACCACGAAACCGTCTTTATTGCGTTGTCGCAATTGCTGTTTAATCCATGGATTGCCGGTGTGTTGCTGTCGGCTATTTTAGCTGCGGTCATGAGCACCTTATCTTGTCAGTTGCTGGTTTCTTCCTCGGCACTGACTGAAGATTTTTACAAAGTATTCTTCCGCCCGAACGCTTCACAAAAAGAACTGGTATGGATTGGCCGCCTGATGGTGTTACTGGTGGCAGTGATTGCCATTGTGATTGCCCGTGATCCGGCAAGTAAAGTGCTGGGTCTGGTAGGTTATGCCTGGGCCGGTTTTGGTGCCGCGTTTGGTCCGGTGGTGGTTTTATCACTGCTATGGACGCGCATGACGCGCAACGGTGCATTGGCCGGTATGCTGGTGGGGGCATTGACCGTGATTGTTTGGCGTAATGCTGCCTGGTTTGGTCTGTATGAAATGGTGCCAGGTTTCTTACTGTCCGGTGCCGCGATCATCCTGTTCAGTTTACTGGATAAGGCGCCATCTATGCGGATGCAGCAAGATTTTGCCCAAATGGAAGCGGAAATGGCAAACCCTGGTGCATCGCTGACCGCACCTGTGGCTGACTGAGTTGCGGTTATTCATAACTTGATATAAATAAAAGAAACCGGCTGCGGCCGGTTTCTTTTATTCAACTGTAGCTAAAAATAGCATCAGCCGACTAGAATTTGTTGCTCTGGTGCAATGACTTGTTCGGCCATAAAAGACGAAACGGGTTTGCTGGCTATGACATAGTAAGGTAATTGCGATACCTTCTTCATCAGTGCATGAATGATTTTGTCATTGCGTTGTTTGCGCGCTTCTTGTTCTGAGTCATGCCGGTTTTTGTCTGTTTGCGTATTGAGCAGGCGGAGTTGTAACAAGGGATGATCCGCACACAAGTCGAGCAGTGGTTGTAATTCGTCACTCTCGGTCAGTATCGTACATTGTGTCTCTGCTTCTTTACCCGCCAATTGCCCTAATGCCCAAGCCCAGAAAAGTAGCGGCTGTGGTGTCGATGCGGTATTCACTAGCAGCTGGATAGGACGTTGGTGTTGCCGTTGTATGGCGAGCAACTGGGCTGTCGTCGATACAGAAAGAACGCTATCAGCCGCAGAGACAGCAACCATTAGGTCGCTATACAGTGATAAATCTAATTCGGCTAATTGCGCCATCTGATCTTCGGCCAGCATAAGCACGCTGCTTACCATGTTGATCCCCGCTTTTTATCGTTATGTTATTTTTATTTTCCGTCGCTGTGATTGGTTAAACGGCGAAAAATGAGCGTCTAAATTTATAGCAAATCATTTCGATTGGGTACTTATTGCCTGAATTATAGACAAAATTGACCTGTTTTTACGCGGCGGCATCACATTAAGTGGGGGCTTTCAAAACCCAGATAAAGAAAAACGCCCCATCGACAGGGTCGACAGAGCGTTCAGAACGAAGGCAATACAGCGGGATTATAAGATCTGTTTTAGCAGGATGTGCGCTTTAAAACGCTGAATACGGGTAAGTAAGCGTTTCACCGCATCAGGATAATCCTGTAACTGTTCCAGTTCGCTGAAATGGGTCAGACGACGGGTATGCTGCAAAATATTTTCCCGTTCTGCGGCAAAACGTTCACACAGCAGACGATGCGGATCACGTAATAACATGCCGTTTTCCAGATCGAGTGCCCAGGCACGCGGATTCAGATTACTGCCAGTAATGAGGCTTAACTGGTCATCCACAAAAATGCCTTTCAGATGATATGAGTGCTGTTCATGCTGCCACAGCATGATGTTGAGCTGTCCGTTATCAATGTAGTTTTGATAACGGTTGGCAAAACGGCGCAGATTAATTTCATACAGATAAGGTAAACCACCGACAGTTTTAAATGGTTCGCAAGGTGGAATATAGAAATCATTAGCAGTCTTATCACCGACCACAATGGTAACCTTTACTTTCCGTTGCAGCAGGCCACTGATATCGCGCGCCAGCGAGCTGGGCGGGTTAAAATAAGGCGTGCAGATAAAAATTTCCTGCGATGCACTGCGCACCAGATCGCGGATCACGCGATTTAAGCGATTACCGCGTTTACCTAACCCAATTAACGGTGTCACCCCAAATTGCCGTGGGCCAATGACACTCTCTTCAAACTCATAACGCCCAGCTTGTAAACGACGACGGAAACGACGCTGTTCGGCTTTGATCTGTTTGATGCCAGGGATCTGGGTTTTATCTAACCGCGGTACCGCGGCATCGTTGACAAAATGACGTAAGATCAACCGTGCGAAACTGTCGGCCAGATCGGCATTCTGGATTTGGTGGTAACGATCGAAACGATAACGATCCAACTGGTGCAAATACACATTATTCAGGCTGGCGCCGGAATAGAGCAGGGTGTTATCAAACAAGAAACCTTTCAGATGCAGCACACCTAACCATTCGCGGCGTTTGACCGGCACCCCGTAAAAAGGAATATCACAAGTCGGGTATTTGCTGGCGAATTCCTGATACATCAGATGATTACCAGATTGTGCACCTTTACCAATCAAGCCGCGTTGCGCACGGTGGAAATCAACAAAGACTTTAATGTCCAGCTGGGGGCGGGCTTGTTTGGCGGCATACAGCGCCTGCATGATTTCACGACCGGCTTCATCATCTTGCAGATAGAGCGCCACCAGATAGATCCGGCGTTCGGCCTGAGCAATCAGCTCAAGAATACGCTGTTTGAACTGACTGGCCTGATGCAGGATCTGCATGGCGTCACTATCCACTGGTAGCAGCGGCAATTTTTCCAGTTGGCGGCGAAAATAGGCTGAATACAGCATGGCGTTCCTTGTGGCTAGCTTGCTAAATAGCGCAGCAAATAAATCAGATTGTAACAATCGCAGCTGCTGACTGCCAGTTTGCTGGTCAATCAGCACTACATTTGACGAGGCCATGATGTTGATAATCAAATGGCCGTAGTGGCTTGTTCCAGCCACAATAGATCACTGCCTTGCAACGAAGGTGCAATAGTGGTGAAAACCGTGCGGTGATAGTCATTCCACCACTGTTTTTCATCACTATTCAGTAATTCGCTTAATAATAAGCGTTTATCGAATGGTACCAGTGTCAGATTGCGGAAGGCATAACGTTCGATTTCGCTGGCAGAGGTCAGCGCTTCTACCGCCACCAGATTTTCACAGCGCATGCCAAAGGCCCCTTCACGGTAATAACCGGGTTCGTTGGAAATCACCATCCCAGGTTCGAGTGGTGTCGTGCTGCCTTTCGGGGAAATGCGCTGGGGGCCTTCATGTACACTTAAAACATGACCGACGCCATGACCGGTGCCATGGTCATAGTTAAAACCGGCTTGCCATAATGGCAATCGCGCCAGCACATCCAGTTGCATACCACAGGTGCCTTTCGGGAATTGTGCCCGACTCAGTGCGATATGGCCTTTCATAACCAGCGTAAACAAGGTCCGCACATCGTCATTGGCGTTCCCAACCTGGATGGTACGGGTAATATCGGTGGTGCCTTCGTCATAATGACCGCCGGAATCGACCAGATAGATGGCATCTTGGCCAAATGCGCGTGGCTGGCCATTGCGGAAATTGTAATGCGGTAGCGCGGCATTAGGGCCGAGCGCGGAGATAGTTGCAAAACTGGCTTCCAGATAACCGGGTTGTTGCAAACGGAAGCTTTCCAGCTTATCCGCCAGTTGGGCTTCATCACTTTGCAACCCGTCGGCTACTGCGTTATCCAGCCAAGCCAGAAAACGGCACATGGCGATGGCATCTTTACGATGCGCTTCGTGCATGCCGGCTAACTCAGTGTCATTTTTACAGGCTTTCGCCAGCATACAAGGGTCGGTTTGTTCCAGTAAATGCGCGCCATGTTGCAATAACTGCAAACCGCAGGCGGCATTACAACTGGTGCTGTCTAACCAGACTTTCAGCGCATCTTCGCCCAGTCGTTGTAAGACATCGCTGAGTTTACCTGCCGGATAGACGGAAACATCATTACCGACATGGGCACTAAATTGGCTGTCCAGCCGAGTCGGGTCAATAAACAGATCGAGCGTGGCATTGCTGTATAAAATGGCAAACGCACTGACCACCGGCAGGGCGGGAATATCACTACCGCGGATATTCAATAACCAGTTGATCGACTCATTTTGGGTTAACAGCAAGGCATCAGCCGATTGTGTACGTAATTGTGCCGCCATACGCTGACGTTTCGACAGGCTGCTTTCGCCCGCTACTGTTTCAGCGAACAGTCGAGCCGGTGCGACAGAGGTCGCAGGGCGATCTGACCAATGTAAATCAATCGGGTTTTCTGCCAGCGGATGCAGGCTGATTTTTGCTGCGCTCAATTGCTGCTGTGCTTTGCGGTACCATTCCAGACTGTGCAGACGCGCATCAATACCCACCCGACTACCGGCCGGTAATTGCTGTACTAACCAATCCAGAAACGGATCGCGGATCAGATGCAGGTGAGTAAAGTGCTCATCGGATACTTGCTGACGTGCTTGCACGGTATAGCGCCCGTCGACGAATAATGCCGCTTGTTCTGTCAGGACTACCGCTACACCGGCTGAGCCGGTAAAGCCGGTTAACCACGCCAGCCGTTCATCTGCTGGTGCGGTATATTCGCCCAGATGTTCATCGTCGTGGGGTATGATAAATGCCTGTACATCAAGGTGTTGCATTGAATGGCGAACTGTTGCCAGACGTTCCGCAATTGAGAGTTGAGTAGACATGCGAGCATCCGCGTGAAGCTAAAAATGGGATAAGAATATCATAAATCAATGTGAAACGAGGTATGTTTACATCCTGCGCATTTCAATGGCGATGACCTTATCAATAGAGTTTTCATCTGAATATTAGAGGAATTGTGGCATTTCAATGCAGAAATGAACGCCATTTCCAGAATTACTCTGGCATTTGATTTGACCCTTGAGCAATTGCACCACCTGATTATAGATGACGTATCCCCCGAGACCAGAGAAACCCTGTTCTCGCCGACTGGTCACAAACGGTTCAAAGATATGGGGCAATATCTCGGGGTCAATACCTTGCCCGTTATCGTGATAATCAAGCCGTACTTGGCCTTGTTCATGGTTGACCTGAATCGTAATGCTGCGCGGCCGATTGCAATGCTCAAAACCGTGATCCAGCGAGTTTTGGATCAGGTGATTGCAGACTCGAGTAAAAGCCGAAAGGTAACTTTGTACCTCCAGCGTGGGTTCACATTGAATGGAAACATGACAGTGTTGCTGGTTCAGGCGGTGGCCCTGCGAAATAATGATTTGGTGCAGGGTTTCAGCCACATTAAAACGACTGGGCTGCTGGCCGCTGTGCGTGATGGCGATCTGTTGGAAATTATTCAGTAAGTCCAGCGCTTTGCGGGTTTGTTGCTGCATCAGCTCGGTTGACTCTTGTATTGCGGCTAATTGTCCCTGCCAAGCACTGTGTGCTAATGATTCGGGCAACGAGGCAGTGACTAAATCTTTTAGGCGGGAGGTTAGAAAACGGTTGGCAGTCATGCTGATCCCGAGCGGGGTATTCAGCTCATGAGCCATACCGGCCACTAAGGCGCCCAAAGAAGCCATTTTCTCTGATTCAATTAACGCTTTCTGGGTGTTTTTTAACTCGTCGTAAGCCTTTTGCAATTCATGGTGGCTATTTTCCAGCGACTGGGTACGTAACCGTTCACCAGCCCCGGCTTGACTAAGCCGAGGCTAGGTTGAATACGTCAGGGTAGGCTTGGCCTGTGATCACTGCAGTGGCTATTGTGCTAATCACCTCTATGGCCGACAGACTCCGCTTC
>JAYSBB010000058.1:0-12421 GCA_041915645.1 Tolumonas sp. | reverse complement strand
CACAATAGCCACTGCAGTGATCACAGGCCAAGCCTACCCTGACGTATTCAACCTAGCCTCGGCTTAGTCAAGCCGGGGCTGGTGAACGGTTACGTTTGGTGTTGTTTTCTTGGTATAAAAAATCATTTGTTCACGAGGTGGCGTTTGTTGAATTAAGGGCGAGATAGTTCTATGCATTAATTTCATTAATCCATTTTTTATGAAAGATGGCGTCAAAACTACACCATGTAACCGGTTTATCCGGTAAAATGCGTGCAACTTTACTACTCCGGTGATAACCATGTATAAGCTGATTGCACTTGATATGGACGGCACGTTGTTGCGTGGCGATGGTACGATTTCTGAACGCACCAAGAGTGCAATTCAACAAGCCCGACAAAAAGGGGTTAAAGTGGTATTGGCTTCTGGTCGCCCTATTGAAGGGCTGGAGCGCTATCTGACAGAACTGGGGTTGACCACGGATGATGATTACGCACTGAGTTATAACGGTGCGCTGATTAAAAACGTAGGCACCCGAGAAAATATTTGTAGTCAGTTGATTAGTGGTAAAGATCTGCATGATGTATATGCCGTGAGTCAGCAGATTGGCGTAAATACCCATGCGTTCTCTACTGAACTTGGTTTGATCTCGCCTAAACTAAGTCATTACACTGCTCATGAACGCGATATGAATGGTATTCCATTGACGCTTATTGATTTTAATGAATTAGCAGAAGACCACCCGATTGTGAAAGTAATGCTGGTGGATGAACCGGAAATTTTATCGCCGGGCGTTGAGCAAATTCCAACCGATTATTACGATCGTTTTACCGTAGTGCGCAGTGCTCCATTCTTTTTAGAGATCCTGAATAAGAACAGTAATAAAGGGAATGGTGTTGCTATGCTAGCTGATTACTTAGGCATTGCATCGACAGAAGTTATTTGTGTCGGGGATGCGGGGAACGATATCCACATGCTGGAATATGCAGGTTTATCAGTGGCAATGGGTAATGCGTTTGATGACATTAAAGCTATTGCCGATTATGTGACCCACTCTAATGAAGAAGATGGCGTGGCGCATGTGATTGAGAAATTTATCCTGGCTTGATAAATGACTTTGCAGCCCGCTGTCACGCAGGAAAGCGGGCTGCAATCGTTCTGAACACACCTTCAATATCGATAAATGCATCGAGCACTTCCGGATCAAACTGGGTTCCCCGTCCTGCCGCCATAATAGCCACGGCTTCCTCGTGAGAGAATGGGGGTTTGTATACGCGTTTATTGATCAGGGCATCATACACATCGGCAATTGCCATGAGTCGTGCCGGAAGGGGGATTGCATCGCCTGCCAGCCCTTGCGGGTAACCTGTTCCATCCCACCGTTCATGATGTGAATACGCAATCTGTTTGGCAAATTGCAGAAAATCGACCCGCATGCCGCATTGGTTTTCTGCCTGCACAATGGCCTCTAAACCCAAAGTAGTATGCTGTTTCATGGTCTCAAATTCTTCGGCAGTCAGTGAGCCCGGTTTTAATAAGATACTGTCAGGAATGCCGACCTTACCGATGTCGTGCAATGGTGCAGATTTATACAGTAGATCAATATTTTCTTCGGTCAGCATAGTCGCAAAGTGCGCGTGATATTGCAGCCGCTCGGCGAGTGCTTTGACATAAGTTTGTGTGCGGCGAATATGGCCGCCGGTTTCGTTATCACGCGTTTCTGCTAATGAGGCCATCGCCATAATGGTGACATCTTGCATAGCATGTAATTCTTGTGCTTGCCGAACGATCTCTGCCGTACGGCGTTCGACTTCTTGTTTCAGGTAATCATTTTTACTACGTAAAAAATCTGCCGCATCTTTTAACGCGAGATGTGTTTTGACTCTGGCTTTGACAATCGGTGGGCTGATGGGTTTGACGATGTAGTCAACAGCACCCAAGGCGAGACCTTGTTCTTCGTCAACGGTGTCAGATTTAGCGGTCACAAAAATAATTGGAATGTGTTCTGTCTGTGGCATGGCTTTAAGGCGACGACATACCTCAAAACCATCCATATCCGGCATCATGACATCAAGTAAGATCAAATCGGGCGGGGTATCAGAAAAGGCGATCCGTAACCCGCGTTCACCACTGTTTGCACCTTTTACTTTATAGTTATCGCGTAATATTTCATTCATCAGCATCAGGTTGTCGGCAATATCATCAATTACCAACAGGGTGCGTTTATCATGCTCATGTTGTTGCATCCTGTGTTCCTTATGATGGTTGCTCAATGCGATTGGCTTGCAGTTTGGCCAGTAAGAATAAGGCGTCATCAAATTCAAATGCGGTGATTGCATTGGCCAGAAGCGTTAATTGTCCGGGAAAAATGGTTTCTAAATATTCACGTTGATTACGAAAGAGCGCGGCGGCTTCTAAATCATCCTCACTCAATAAAACCTGTAATTGTTGTAACGTTGTTTCCAGAGCAATTGAATCGGTAATGAGTTGATTGGTACTGTTTTTAATAGGAACAGGTTGTTCGGTTGCATGCTTAGAAGCTGTTGAATCATCGGTGGAGTGTGATAATGGCGGTGATGACAGCATGTCAGCTGTTGTAGATGAAAGAGTTGCCGGTGCTAACAAAACAGTAAACCAGAAGGTACTACCCTGACCATAAATACTCTCAACGCCGACCTCGCCCCCCATTAGCTCTGCCAAGCGCTGAGAGATAGCCAGACCTAACCCTGTACCACCATATTTGCGTATGGTTGAAGCATCTGCTTGCTGGAAACTCTGGAACAGGCGTTGTTGCTGCTCGGGAGTCAAACCGATACCGGTGTCTTGCACAGAGAATCGTAACTGAACTGCTTCTGTATTCATGTGTGGCATGGTTACGCGCAGTGTAATGTGGCCAGTGTCAGTAAATTTAATGGCGTTGCTGGCATAGTTCAGCAGGATCTGTTTTAGCCGTAGTGGATCACCGATCAATTGTTGCGGAATTTGCTCGCTGATTTCGACCTGCAGTATTAAGTTTTTTGCTTTGGCTTTTTGCTCAACTAAGTCGGTGACATCCTGCATTAAATGGCTTAATACGAACGGTGTCTGTTCTAGGTGCAGTTTGCCGGCTTCAATTTTAGAGAAATCGAGGATCTCATTAATAATGGCTAACAGGTGCTCGCCGGCACCTTTAATTTTTTGCAGATAATCGCGCTGTTGTGCCGTCAGTTCTGTTCCTAACGCCAGATGAGACAAACCGATAATGGAATTCATGGGCGTGCGGATTTCATGGCTCATATTCGCCAAAAATTGGCTTTTCGCCTGGGTAGCCGCCTCTGCTTCTTCGGCGCGTTGCTGTAACTGTGTATTGAGCTCGGTGATCTGTGCCGCGCGTTTGGCGACCAGCTCTTCAAGATGATCCCGGTGCAGTTCTAACTCAGTTTGTACACGCTTGAGTTCGGTTATATCTTCTTTGGTGGCCAGATAATGGGTTATTTGTCCGTCAGGTTGTCGGATCGGGGCGATTCGGGCGAGTTCGTTGTAAACTGAACCATCTTTACGCCGGTTGATAAACTCTCCGCTCCAGGTATGACCTTCGGTTAGTGTTGCCCACATCGCATCATAGGTTGCTGCCGGAGTCAGATCTGATTTTAATACTCTGGGATTTTGACCAATCACTTCATCTCGTTGCCAGCCGGTGACGCGCACAAATGCTTCGTTGACATACTCGATATTGCCATTCAGATCAGTGATCACAATACTGCCTGGGCTTTGCTCCACGGCCATGGATAACTTGCGCAGCTGTTCTTCGGTTCTCTTCTGATGGGTGATGTTGCTCCAGATCGAAGCGAGGCATCGTCTACCGTGAACGGTAATGGGTCGTGCGCTGACCAATACGTCAATGATTTCACCATTTTTCGTTCTATGGCGTGCTTCAAAATCAGTGGCATTCGAATTGGACAGTAATTCCAACCGCGCCTGTAATTCATCAATGCTGAAAGAAACATCGATGTCTGCGACACTCATTTGCGCAAACTCTTCCCGGCTGTAACCGAGGTGCTGATGAGCAGCAGAATTAAACTCCAGAAATTGCCCGGTGTTGGCATCAAGCAGCCCAATTGAATCAGCGGCCTGTTCGACTATTGCACTGTAGATTTCCCGGCGTTCATGTAATGCATGTTGTATCTGGCGGGTTTGTGTTATGTCCCGACCAATGCCAACAACACCAATCAGCTTGCCTTGTGCATCATGCATGGGCGTTTTACTGGTTTCGAGCAATACCTGTTGTCCATTTGCAAAACGAACCCATTCTTCATTGATGGTTGTTCTTCCACTGTGAATAGCCTGTAGATCTTTTTCCCGGAAAGCTGCCGCTTGTTCTGGAAGAACAAAGTCATAATCGTTTTTTCCGACAATATCGGCTTCACTGGCACCGAAAAAACGTTCAAACGCCGTATTACAGGAAAGGTATACGCCATTAATATCTTTGGTCCAAACCAGATCGGGGATAGCGGATTGCAGATTGCGCAGGAATGTACGCTCTTTTTCAATGGCAATATGTGTGGCAGCTAATTCTGCGCGTGCTTCATCTCGCGCAGTCAGCAACGATTGCTGATAACGTTCATTCTGGCGGCATAACTCAATGGATTGGTACAAATGCGCTAATACCGGTTGGAAAATTTGCGTAAATGGCAGCTCAGTTGTTGGTGGTTCTGGAGAAAGCAAAATAATCATACCGTAGTGATTCAGTGATAAACACAAAGCACAACGGTAATGGCGGTTTGTGGCCAGCGACCAATCGACTAATGCATCTGGGGGCAGATCCTCAATTTGCTCTGAATTGAGTAAGACCGGTGGAATGGCGATCATTTCATTCACTTTGCGCTGCAATCTCCGATCACCGATTGAAGCGACTAGCGTAGCTTTAGTGCCTTCGTGGTCAGTTTTAGCATCCAGCAATATCAGGCCAGTCGGATAACCGGTATGGAACATCAACCGCTGTAATACTTTGATTAGCAGTGGTTGTAGCTTGTTTTCTCGCCCAATGGTGAGAATCAAGTCATTGATAATAGAGAGTATGTGTTCACGGTTCATCAGTATTTCCAACTACCGCAAAGTAATGCTGCACTATGAAACATCGGGTATCCCCAAATGCGGCGACTACCAATTTCTCCCAGTGATAATGCGCCTGCCAATTTAGTGGCGCCAGTGCAACTTTTCAGATTGGTTAATTCTTTTAGTGTGTCACTGTCTAAATGTACGCGCCGGGCGGCGCAATAAAACATCAGCAGTGGCCAGCCCGAGATCTCAGGAAGATCAGTTTGTAAGTGATGACAGATTTGTGTCACGCATTGGCTTTCATTTAGCGGTGGGGCATGTAACAACACCAGCGAGGTATTTTCCGGCACATCACCGACACAAACGATGCTGCCATCACTGTGTATCGCAACAGGAATACGAACCACTACTTCATTATTGGCTTGCAAGATCCCGAGGGGGAAATAACAGGCATATTGATAAAAATTGTCAGCAGACAGTTCGACGTCACATTCTTCTAAGACTAACTGTTTGTAAACGTCAAAAGCCGGTTGCCAGTTGATACTAATGATGCGATTACCTTCGGCCGAGGTGGCACTGATCACTTTATCGGGGGCTGGATAACCGTGCTCTAAAAGCATGCCAGCCCAGGCGGGTAATAACATACACCAGACCCCGTTTTGAATGATTCTAAATGCATCAAACAAGCACGGCATGGGTTGAAAGGTCTCGCTGCCGGCATTAACGCCAGCATAGTGCACGCTGTCGGCCAGATGGAGATAGAGGTTTTCAACGATGGTGCCAACATCAGGCAACATGCTGTCAAACATCATAAATAATGTTGGTTTATCGGCATCGTCGGCAAGCTCAAGAAATGGCTCTAGTTTTGTTGCAATATCGTGCGCGGCATCAGTTCGATCAGGGATATTTTCAAATAAATGGCAAGGCGGTTGTTGGTTCAGTCGTAATAACCAGCAGCCGTGATTGCGCCAGCCATCATCAGTCACTAAGGCGGGAAAGACCGCGCCGGTTAACGGAATTCCAAATTGTTGACAGCAGCTTTGTAGTAGCGGGATATGTTGGTTTTCTGCTTCTGGAACAAGAGCCATAACGCCCATTGCTGGGTACTGATTGTGCCAGCGTTGCAGCAGGCCATGAATAACGGCTTCTTCAAATGGAATATACTCAATTGCGTTATCGTCCATTTGTTTCTCCATACTGCAAACTATCGGATCAAAGACCGATAAAGTATGGCATAGATATTAATTAGTTATTGTGAATATTGTCATGCGGAAACGATGAAACAGAGATGAAACACCGCCTTAAGATGACAAGGCGGTGTTGTTTTTCAGATAAAACGCATGGAGAGATCCATGGCGTGGGTATGTTTGGTCAGTGCACCAACCGAGATGTAATCGACGCCGGTTTTGGCGTAGGTAGCGATAGTTTGCAGCGTGACGTTGCCGGAGACTTCCAGTTTGGCTTTGCCGGCGTTGAGCGCGACAGCGTCAACCATCATGGGGACGGTGAAGTTATCCAGCATGATGATGTCGGCATTGGCATCCAGTGCCTGTTGTAGCTCATCCAGACTTTCAACTTCCACTTCCACGCGTTTGCCAGGGTTGAGCGTGCGTGCTGTGGTGATCGCCTGTGCGATGCCACCACAGGCCATAATGTGGTTTTCTTTGATCAGATAGGCATCAAATAACCCCATACGATGGTTTGTGCCGCCACCGCAGGTAACAGCATATTTCAGTGCGGTACGCAGGCCGGGAATCGTTTTACGGGTATCCAGCAGCTTACATTGTGTGCCAGCAATTTCGGCGACATACAGTGCGACATTGCTGGCAACACCTGACAGTGTTTGAATAAAGTTCAGCATGCTGCGCTCGCCGGTCAAGAGAATGCGCGCAGGGCCATACAAACGAACCAGTTCCTGATTAGGCTCAACCTGTTCACCGTCTTGCACTTTCCACTCAATGCGAACATTACCACCGAGTTGTTCAAATACTGCTTCTGCCCACGCTTTGCCACAGAACACACCCTTTTCACGGGTGATCACATAGGCTTCCGCTTGTTTGTCAGCTGGAATAAGTTGTGCGGTAATATCGGCATGCGCATCAAGTACGCCACCTAAATCTTCTTCTAATGCGGCACGCACAGCGCGCTGGATATCATTTTGCAACATGACGAGTCCTGTTGAATTAGCCGGTTTTCCGGTCGAAACAAAAAGATGTTGGACGTAAGCATACCATGTAGCATGCTTTGGCGCTAAAAACAGAGAGGTAAACAGAGTGTTGAATAAAAATTGGTCGATTAATCATCGAGGCTGGCTCACTGAGGCTCGGCATTGCCCGTCACCGTTTTTTAATCAACGCCCGCAAGGCGAACCGGTTTCATTGTTGGTGGTGCATGGCATCAGTTTACCGCCGGGGCAATTCGGTGGGCCGCATATTGATGAGTTGTTTACCGGAAAACTAGATCCACAGGTGCACCCGTATTTTGCCGAAATAGCGCATCTGGAAGTGTCTGCTCATTGTTTGATCCGCCGCGATGGGGAGGTCGTGCAGTATGTGAGTTTTCTCGATCGCGCTTGGCATGCCGGACGCTCGCAGTTTGATGGCCGTGAGAACTGCAATGACTTTTCAATTGGCATCGAGCTCGAAGGTACGGACGACAGCGATTATAGCGATGCGCAATATCAGCAATTGGCTGCAGTAACACGCGTGATCCAACAAACTTATCCGGCAGTAACAGCGGAGCGGATCACCGGGCATTCGGATATCGCGCCGGGTAGAAAAACTGACCCTGGCAGTGCGTTTGACTGGGCGTTGTATCGCAATTTAACGAAGTAATCCGAGAGTGTTCTCGTTATTCATGTAAACCTGATCTTATTCATCCGCCATTTCTGTAGCCGTCATTCATGAAGATTGTTATTGCCCCTGATTCGTATAAAGAAAGTTTGAGTGCTATGGAGGTGGCTAATGCCATTGAAGCTGGATTTCGCGAAATTTACCCCAATGCCGAGTATGTAAAAATGCCCGTGGCAGATGGAGGGGAAGGGACTGTTGATGCGATGGTGGCGGCAATGGGGGGTCACAAAATTAGCGTAAGTGTAACTGGTCCGACCGGTAAGCCGGTGATGGCGGAACTGGGGCTGATACATCAACACACGGCAGTGATTGAAATGGCTGCCGCCAGTTGTTTGGAACGTATTTCTGCTGCCGAACGTAATCCGTTAATCACAACCACCTACGGTACTGGCGAGATGATCCGGGCTGCGCTCGACTTGGGGGTTAAGCGATTTATCATCGGTATTGGCGGTAGTGCGACCAATGACGGCGGGGCGGGTATGTTGCAAGCGCTGGGTTATCGCTTGTTAGATCAGCATGGTCGCGACATTCCCCGCGGAGGTGCGGGTCTATCCGATTTGGCGACAATAGATATCTCGACAGCTGATCCTCGCTTGCTCGATTGCCAGTTTCAAGTTGCCTGCGATGTCACGAATCCACTGACTGGGCCAATGGGCGCTGCGCAAGTTTTTGGCCCACAGAAAGGTGCTGATGCCGCTATGGTGGCTTTGCTTGATGAAAACCTGAAGCATTATGCCCGTATCGTGACACAAGTAGGTGCCGATGTGGAATTTGTATCTGGTGCGGGAGCGGCTGGCGGCATGGGTGCTGCGTTACTGGCATTTATGAAAGCTGAGCTGCATTCCGGTATTGATATTGTATTGGCGGCGTTAGGTCTTGAATCGATTATCGCAGATGCCGATCTGGTGATTACCGGAGAAGGGCGGTTAGACAGTCAGACCATTAATGGCAAAGTGCCTGTTGGTGTGGCACGGCTGGCAAAACGCCATGGTAAACCGGTAATCGCGATCGCCGGTAGTTTAAGCCCCGATGTTGCAATAGTGTATGAACACGGCATAGATAGTGCCTTCAGTGCGGTAAACCGAGTTTGTACATTGCATGAAGCTTTTGATTTTGCAGCGAGTAATATCAAGGTAACTGCGCGCAATATTGCTGCTCTCTTACAGATAGGCCATTCGTTAAATCGCTAGATTTGGTCATACCAATATAATAGAGACCCCAATAAGCATGACCCATTCGTCCAATATGACGTTATCTGGGCTTGTATTGTCGTAATTGCAATAATGATTATTCGTTAAGTGATTGTTTTATAAATTATTTATTTAATGTGGGAATGATTTTTTAAAGTTACAACTTTGTTGATATAACCGCTGCATGCTGCACTAGATTGCCTCTTTTTTTCGCTATAAATGACTCATTTGTTAACTCCTTGTGATTTTTCCGTTGTTTGGGGCAGAAATATTGCCGCATTTTTTGATTTTAATCAGATCTTACGTGGACAATTGTTAATGCTTTTGCTAATTTATTTAACAAATAGCACATTGGTAATACCAAGTTAACAAATTTCACATGACTGAATACAAACCAGCCACGCCGAAACTTTCCGACAGCATCGTTGCCGAACTGGAACAGATGATTGTCGACGGCACCCTGCAACCGGGGCAGAAACTGTTGCCGGAACGCGAATTAGCGGTGCAATTCGGTGTGTCTCGCCCTTCGCTTCGCGAAGCGATCCAGCGGTTAGAAGCGAAAGGGTTGCTCTATCGCCGGCAGGGCGGTGGTACATATGTCAAAAGTGAACTGAACCGTGGCTTGTCTGACCCTTTCTTTGAGTTATTAGCCAATCATCCCGGTTCCCAATTTGATCTGCTTGAATTTCGCCATGTACTGGAAGGGGTTGCCGCGTATTACGCCGCACTCCGTGGTGACGAAAACGATTTTGCCCAAATGCGTGCGATACAAAGCGATATTGAAGCCGCTCAGACCGGCGGTAACGTTGCTGCTGAAGCCAAAGCTGTCTCCGCTTTTTATCTCGCCATGACCGAAGCGTCGCATAACGTGGTGCTGTTGCACCTGATGCGTGCCATCCGTGAGTTACTGGAACGTAACATTCTCGGAAATCTGGAAGTACTGAATCAGCGTCCGGGGGTGGTTAACCGGATCCGCCGTCACCGATCAGAATTGATCGCGGCGATTTTGGCGGGCCACCCAGAACAGGCCAGAGATGCTTGCCATGAGCATCTGGCTTTTATCGAGGATACCCTGCTGGATATACAGCGAGAAGATGAGCGTGCACAACGCCCCTCGCGGCAGATCCATCAGGGATAGCCTTACAACCAACTCATTGCCGTCAACAAACACAGGAAACAGCCATGTCGTCTGAACTCCTTAAACATGATGTGGACCCGGTAGAAACTCAAGAGTGGCTTGCTGCTCTGAACTCTCTGCTGCGGGAAGAAGGTCCGGAACGTGCTCAATACATTTTGGATCAGCTATCATCCGCCGCGAGCAAAGCAGGTTTAACTGCTGCAGCCTCTGCCGGTGGTTCAGTACTTACTGATTACATCAACACCATCGCTACCAGCGATCAGCCTGCTTATCCGGGTAAACTGGATCTGGAACAACGTATCCGTGCGATTATTCGCTGGAACGCAGTGATGATCGTATTGCGTGCATCGAAGAAAGGCTTGGATCTGGGCGGACATATGTCCTCTTTTGCCTCTTCTGCCACTATTTACGATGTGTGCTTCAACCATTTCTTCCGTGCGCGTAACGAGAAAGACGGTGGCGATTTAGTATACTTCCAAGGTCACATCTCTCCGGGCGTATATGCCCGTGCATTTGTTGAAGGCCGTCTGACAGCTGATCAGCTGGATAACTTCCGTCAGGAAGTGGATGGCAAAGGTATTCCTTCTTATCCGCATCCAAAACTGATGCCTGAATTCTGGCAGTTCCCGACCGTATCTATGGGTTTAGGCCCAATCGGTGCGATCTATCAGGCGCGTTTCCTGAAATATCTGACCAACCGTGGCATCAAAGATTGCTCTGAACAGAAAGTGTACGCTTTCCTGGGCGATGGTGAGATGGATGAGCCAGAATCTAAAGGCGCTATCACCGTTGCGGTGCGTGAGAAGTTAGATAACCTGATTTTTGTGATCAACTGTAACCTGCAACGTCTGGATGGCCCGGTTATCGGTAACGGTAAAGTTATCAACGAACTGGAAGGCATCTTTGGTGGCGCAGGCTGGAATGTGATCAAATCCCTGTGGGGCACCAAGTGGGATGAGCTGCTGGCGAAAGATACTTCCGGCAAGCTGATCCAACTGATGAACGAAACACTGGACGGTGATTACCAGACCTTCAAATCCAAAGATGGTGCTTATGTCCGTAAACACTTCTTCGGAAAATACCCAGAAACTGCTGCGCTGGTGGCGGATTGGACTGATGATCAGATCTTCGCACTGAAACGTGGCGGTCATGACCCAATTAAACTGTTTGCGGCGTTCCAAAAAGCAACACAAGCAAACGGCAAACCAACCGTGATCCTGGCGAAAACCGTGAAAGGTTATGGCATGGGTGATGCTGCGGAAGGTAAAAACATTGCGCACCAAGTTAAAAAGATGGAACTGGATTCAGTTCGTCATATGCGTGATCGTTTCCATGTTCCAGTATCCGATGAACAGATCGACGATCTGCCATATCTGACCTTGGAAGAAGGTTCTGAAGAGTACAAATACCTGCACGAACGTCGTCAGGCATTAAAAGGTTATGTGCCAACTCGTTTGCCACAGACTACGGTGAAACTCGATATTCCTGAGCTGTCAGCATTTGATGCATTGCTGGGCGAACAGGCGCGTGAAGTGTCAACCACTATGGCATTTGTGCGTAGCTTGAACGTGCTGCTGAAAGACAAGTCTGTGGGTCAGCGTATCGTGCCAATTCTGGCTGACGAAGCGCGTACTTTCGGTATGGAAGGTCTGTTCCGTCAAATCGGTATCTACAGCCCGCACGGTCAGCAATACACCCCGCAAGATAAAGAGATCGTCTCTTATTACAAGGAAGACCAGAAAGGTCAGATCCTGCAAGACGGTATCAACGAGCTGGGTGCAATGTCTTCTTGGTTAGCGGCTGCGACTTCGTACAGCACGAACGATTGCCCAATGATCCCGTTCTACATCTACTATTCGATGTTCGGTTTCCAACGTATCGGCGATATGGCATGGGCCGCTGGTGACCAGCAAGCACGTGGCTTCCTGTTGGGCGCGACCTCTGGCCGTACCACACTGAACGGTGAAGGTCTGCAGCACGAAGATGGCCATAGCCATATTCTGGCTGGCACCATCCCGAACTGCGTGAGCTATGACCCATCGTTCGTGTATGAAGTGGCGGTGATCATTCAAGACGGTATGCGTCGTATGTACGGCGATAAACCAGAGAATATCTACTACTACATCACTACCCTGAACGAAAACTATCAGCACCCGGCTATGCCTGCTGGCGCTGAAGAAGGTATCCGTAAAGGTATCTACAAACTGGAATCTAACGCCGGTGCG
>JAYSBB010000057.1:6911-12586 GCA_041915645.1 Tolumonas sp. | reverse complement strand
AGCTGCTAAAGCGTAGGTTTCGTCGTTTGCGACTATTTTTTGCGGTTTATTAACGAGGCCTACCGCACCTCGGCATGCACCTTGGGTTTCGAGTGTCCCGTCGAATCCAGAATCAGCCCCAATGTGTTGTTGTTACTATACCTTAGAAACCAATGCTATCCAAGGTTATCTGCCTTTGTTTTTCATCATGCGTTCTTTATCACGCTGCCATTCACGTTCTTTCAGGTCTTCACGTTTATCGTGTTCTTTCTTACCTTTAGCGAGACCAATTTCCACTTTGACCCATGCGCGAGACCAATACATCGTCAGTGGGATCAAAGTGTAACTTTGTCGCTCAACCAGACCAATTAACCGTTCTAACTCGCGTTTTTGCAGCAATAATTTACGAATACGAGTAGGGTCGCAAACCACATGGGTGGATGCAACATTGAGTGGAGTAATGGTTGCGCCAAACAGGAATGCTTCGCCGTTTTGGAGTAATACATAGCTGTCAGCTATATTGGCTTTGCCTGCGCGCAGTGATTTGACTTCCCAGCCTTGTAGCGCCAGACCAGCCTCATATTTATCTTCAATGAAGTATTCATGGCGGGCTTTTTTGTTCAGCGCGATAGTACTGTCACCGCCTTTTTTCGTTTTATCTTTACTCATGTCGCTGAAACCTTTTATAAACTTAAGCGTTCTATTATACGTGTGGAATGAAAGCTGTAAAACCAAACGCCACTCAGGTTTAGCGATTAGTCACAGGCCCATGCTAGAATTGGGTCAGCAAGAGGAGTGATTATGGCGCGTGTAAACCGTAGTGCATTGGTGATGTATAGCGCAGAGCAAATGTTTAAGCTGGTCAATGACGTGGAAGCTTATCCGAATTTTTTGCCGGGCTGTGTTGAAGGTAAAGTTCTGGAGCATTCGTCTCAACAGATGGTAGCTGTTGTTGGTGTATCAAAAGCCGGCATCCACAAGACATTTACTACCCGCAATACTTTGACACCTTACAATACTATCGATATGGAATTAGTGAAGGGCCCGTTTAAGATGTTGCGTGGCATCTGGCGGTTTGTGTCACTGGATGAACAAGCCTGTAAAATAGAATTGGATCTGGAATTTGAATTTATTTCTCCGTTGATTGAATTGGCCTTTGGCAAGATATTCCGAGAGCTGACGGGAGCCATGGTGCAAGCGTTTACGCAACGGGCGAAGGAGGTTTATGGTGTCTGAGCAGATCCAGATAGAAGTCGTGTATGCGTTACCGATGAACCAGACTGCGCTTACATTAAAAGTAAGTGTTGGTACTAGTGTTGAAGAGGCTATTCGGGAGTCAGGCATTCTGGCTCGGCATCCGGAAATTAGTCTGGAAACGAATAAAGTCGGATTATTTGGTCACGCAGTGGCGTTAAACACTCGGCTGGAACGAGCTACCCGGATTGAGATATATCGTCCGCTGATTGCTGATCCGAAAGAGATCCGTCGGCAACGGGCTGAAAAAGCAAAATTACAGTCGGTGAAATAATTTAGCCGTCGAAAGACGACGGCTAATATCGAGCATTAACTGGAACTAAAGCGGTCTGTAGAAGTCAGCGGGGGTGTGAAAATCACCTGAGATGGCAGCGAGACGATCATTCTTGAACATGACATGCAAATCTTTGCGCTCTGCTTTGTCCCAACCCGGCTTCAGATAATAAATGTAATACCAGACATTCGGATCATTCTGATCGGTAACCATCGGGCTCCCCATCACATATTCAACCTGAGCGCGGGTCATGCCAATGCGCAGCTGATTTACTTGTTTTTGTTCGACATAATTACCCTGTGGAACATCAATACGATAGACGCAACCAGTAGTTGCAGACATCATCACGCCGGCTAACAGTGCCGCTATCCATTTGCGATTTTGCATGTCGATTCTTCTTGTCTGACAGTCAATTGAGCTGGCCTGATAATAACGGGTAAATATGCTCAGGGAAAGCGTCAGCCACTAATCAGCAGTTCACGGGCATTCGCCAGTGTGTTAGATGTGATCTGATCACCACCTAATAAGCGTGCTAACTCATTCAGTCGCATTGATTCATCCAGTAATTGCATGGATGTTTCTGTCTGTTGACCATCATTATGTTTAGCCACTAAATATTGCTGATGACCATGACCAGCTACTTGTGGCAAATGCGTCACGACAAGCACTTGGGTTGATTGTCCTAACTGGCGTAACATTTTTCCGACAATCGATGCGGTACCACCACTGATCCCGACATCAACCTCATCGAAAATCAATGTTGGCGTCGCAATACGTTGTGCAGTAATAACCTGGATCGCGAGACTGATGCGTGACAATTCACCGCCAGATGCGACTTTGGTCAGACTCTGCAATGGCTGCCCCGGATTGGTTGACACCTGAAATTCGGGTAGATCTAAGCCAGATGCGGTCGGTGTTGGTGTTTCTTGTGGGTGAAATACAATTTCCAGACGACCATCCGGCATATTTAACTGACGGATCTGTTCGCTGATTTGCTGGCTAAGTTCTTCGGCATAACGCTGCCGACTAGCCGATAATTTCTGTGCTGAACTGAGGTATTCATCGCGAGCCTGTTGCAAACCGACCGTTAGTTCCTGCAAACGTTCGTCAGCAGCGCTCAATTCTTGCAGTTCACTACGTAATTGCTGATGTTTTTCAACTAACTCTTCGGGTTTGACATGATGCTTACGCGCCAGTTCCATCGCTTTTGATAAACGAATTTCAACTTCGCTAAAACGAGCTGGATCGATCTCTAAATGATCAAGATAGCAGCGCAATTCATAATGACTTTCTTCTATCTGAATGCAGGCATCTTGCAGCATCTGCGCGATATTTTTTAATGATGGGTCTAATTCTCCGAGTGGTTCCAGCTTATCCAGCACCTTTTTCATTAACTGGTTGATGGTGACATCGTCGCCATCGTCCAGCAATTGCAAACAAAACTGACTGTCGTTAAGCAGGGATTCGCTATTCGCCAAGCGAGTGTGTTCTGCAACAATAGCTGTAAATTCATCAGGCTGTAACGCGAACTCATCGAGTTCCTGCACCTGATATTCCAGCAATTGTAGACGCGCCTGACGTTGCTCCTGTGCCTGACGCAATCGCTGACGTTCAGCATGCAGACTGCGCCATTGTTGGTAATACTGGCGGGTAGAATCCAGCAGACCGCGGTGATTGGCATATGCATCCAGCACCGTCAGCTGATATTCCGGTTTTAGTAATAATTGATGCGCATGCTGCCCATGAATGTTGATGAGGGTATTGCCGACTTGTTTTAACTGAGCCAGCGGAACCGGAGTGCCATTGATATAAGCACGCGAGCGCCCTTCGCAGGTAATGACGCGGCGCAGAATGCATTCATCTTGCATATCAAGCTCATTGGCTTGTAGCCATTGCTGTGCATTCGGGTTGTTTTCGATATTGAAGCGGGCGATCACTTCAGCTTTGTCAGATCCGTGACGTAGCATTCCGGCATCAGCACGTTCACCCAGACAGAGACCTAAAGCATCAATGGCGATTGATTTACCTGCCCCCGTTTCACCGGTGACACAAGACATGCCATTGCGCAGGTCGAGTTCCAGAAATCGAACAATAGCAAAATTATGGATAGTGAGTTGGGTCAGCATACCGGGCAGGCTCCACTACGGATAACTGACTTAAGTTTACACTGTATAAATACACAGTAAAGAGGTGTGCATGAAATTTTACTGTAAACTAATTATCTATTCAAAAAACACGAGTCAGTAGTGAGTGAGTGAGTGAATCACCCTTGTGGTATAGGTAACTCTCTCTATTTGGCACCTGTAAATTCTTTACAAATATAAGTTATTTTGTAAAGAATTGCTGTTATCGCGCACTTTTCGTGAAATATTGATCTATTTTTCACCTAAATGCTTCACATTTTTAGGTGATCAACAGGTCATTACCAATGTATACATGTATATGATAGCCTGAATCATTTTTGCCCCAAAATGAGTTTACCTAACAACCTAACTAATCATTTCTTACAAAATATTGGATTAATTTTTATCCACTGAAACAGGATACAAAATTAAATATTCCAACAACGACCACGCTTGATTGCCAAAATTTATGTTGACCAAAAACACCAAATCGGAGGTCAACATGAAAAAAACAGCTTTAGGCAAATGTACTGGCATAAAAAGACCATTCAAGTTAGAAGAGATCTGGCGTATTCGTACTCGGCTTGAACTTGAAAATAACTTAATGGAGTTAGCACTCTTAAACTTGGCCATTGATAGCAAATTGAGAGCCAGTGATTTACTGAAAACCCATGTCTACGATATTGCTTCTCAAGGGATCATCAATAATCGAGTGCAGTGTGTCCAACAAAAGACAGGTACTAATGTCCATTATGAAATCACGCCTAGAACACAACAAAGTCTCAGTCTTTGGATACATTCTGCTGCTCTTAATGCTCAGTGCTTTTTATTCCCTAGTTGTCGTCGGAAAAACCAAGCAATCAGCTACTCTTTTTATCGTGCGATTATTCGACGTTGGGCAATAAAGCTTGGGCTAAACGCAGACTATTATGGAACACATTCGATGCGTCGGACCAAAGCGACTCTAATCTATGCTAGAACGAAGAACATTCGTGCTGTGCAGATCTTACTGGGCCACGCAAAACTTGATAACACCATTCGTTACTTGGGTGTTGAGTTGGAGGACGCGCTTAAACTATCAGAGCAAACAGATTGCTAAACTAATTGATACGGGCTTTTCTTGGTATAAGAGAAGCCTGTGCACCTGAATCGCCGTGTGATCTAGAGGTCCCACAAGTTGTGGGTTAATTGGTTGGTAAAACAACCAAACCTTAATTATTCATATTTTTTCAAATTACGTTGAAATGCTGACAAGTGGTTTTTTGAAGCATTCATTAAGCTATTGAATAGCGTTTTCACTTCAGCATTTTCTGGCTTAGATAGCATTGGGTTATCAAGAAAAGCCTGGTACATGGCGATATTATCAATTTCAGCCTGCACACCTGCTTGTAACGCATCATGAAGTGACGTTGGGGTACTCACTGTATTGGCTGTTGTATCTCTGGGTAATGTTAACCCGCGATGTTCATAAACAACGGAAAGCATTTTGATATGTTGTGACTCTGCTTTGATGATGTTTGTGAACGGTTTTGTATTGCCGAATTTCTCAATAATTAACTCATATTCACGATGGGCTAAGTATTCATCTTGAATCGCATACTGCATCATTTCATTCAGGGTCGGCGTACTATTCATTTGAGCAGCTTTAGCGCCAATGACAGTGTTATTTGCAGATGCAAACCCAACAGTAGTAAGTAATGCAATAAAAATTAGAGAGCGGATTTTGTTCATGGCAATTTCCAGATGGTTGTAGAGTTACCATAATTTACTTTAGTATCGTCTAAAGTATGTCAAAAGTTTCTAAATTTGTAATAACTAATATTGTTGCTTTTTTGAATCAAGCTTTGTACTTGAGCAACCAATTAACATAATCACTATCGGCGTATCAGCAACAAACCATTTCCACTCAAATGAATGCAATTACGCCCGAATTCAAGTCCGAAGTGCGACACTCTCCAATTTAAGCGGCTAGCCTCATTTCTTCAAAAACCTTGGCTGGCTGCTTAAATCCTAAACACTTTTTCGGACGGTAATTTATCCTCGAT
>JAYSBB010000057.1:0-6901 GCA_041915645.1 Tolumonas sp. | reverse complement strand
GCAATTACGCACATAATCTGTAAATTACCTGTCTTATGCTAAAAATCAATGAAATACGACATCTATTAACGCCTTTTAGGAACTATCCAATTATAGTCTAGACAGAAACTTGATTTGATCTATAGACATACAAAAGGAGCTCAATGTGAACACTCAAGCCATCAATATTGGTATTAATGAGTCAGATCGGTTGGACATCGCGACAGGTTTATCACGTCTATTAGCTGATAGTTATACGCTTTATCTGAAAACACACTATTACCACTGGAATGTTACTGGCCCAATGTTCAATACATTGCATCTAATGTTTGAAACACAGTACAACGAATTGGCATTAGCGGTGGATTTGATCGCTGAACGCATTCGTGCCTTAGGCGTCTATGCGCCAGGAACATATAAAGAATTCGCTAAATTAACAGTGATTGCAGAGGATGCAGACGTACCGAAAGCACAAGAAATGATCAAGAATCTAGTTGAAGGTCAAGAAGCTGTTGTTCGCACTGCTCGTTCGCTCTTTTCTATTGTTGAAAAAGCAAATGACGAAGCATCCGCTGATTTGCTGACACAACGTATCCAATTACATGAAAAAACAGCGTGGATGTTGCGTAGCTTATTAGAATAAACACGTAAAGGTCTTGTGTATCTTTTGCCTGTTCTTGACTCTGTTGTTTCGACTTATATTGAACGAAGGCGGAGAGAACAGGCATGAAAATATCCCCAGTGATAGATGGATAAATTCAATGTGGAACGAAAAATACAGCGACCCAAGATTTATTTATGGCTCAGCACCAAATGATTTTCTGAAACAATCTGTGCATCATTTAAAGATTGGTGGAAAAATTTTATGCATCGCCGAAGGCGAAGGTCGGAATGCTGTCTGGCTGGCAGAACTGGGTTTCAAAGTGACGGCTGTTGACGCCTCTGAAGTAGGACTGAACAAAGGGCAAACACTGGCAAAGTCAAAAGGGGTTAAGATCGACTGGATACATGCAGATTTACAACATTACAATCCAGGTCAACAAGCATGGGATGGCGTGGTGGCAATATTTGCTCATCTTCCTCCAGATCTACGCTCGCAAGTACATGCAGATTGTGTGGAAAGCCTGAAAGCAGGAGGCGTATTACTGCTGGAAGCCTATACTCCCGAACAGCTTAGATTTAGAACAGGTGGTCCATCAAACCCAGATTGGTTAATGACACCAGAAATGCTGGAACAGGAATTACGGGGTCTGACGTTCGAGCGGTTACAAAAAGTTGAACGACAAATCATCGAAGGCATTGGACATACAGGGACAGGTTCTGTTGTGCAAGTCATTGGTGTACGGCATCTATAACACTGCATCAATGATATTATGGCAAAATTCATGCTACTGATGTTCTTCATACTAACTTTTTAATATGTCAGAATTTTTTGATGCTGCCGCCCCAACATGGGATACCAAACACCAACGGATTGCACAAGCTGGAGCCATTGCTGAAATAATAGAACGCGCACTTCCTTTAACTAAAACGACCAAAGCGCTGGAGTTCGGTTGTGGCACCGGTTTGCTGGGGTTCAATCTTATTGAAAAAGTTGGCGAACTCACTTTCAGCGATACCTCCCGTGGCATGCTGTCTGAGGTAGAAAACAAGCTGAAACTGGCGGCCTGTTATTCAGCAAAAATACTGGATCTGAACGTAGCAAAAATTAGCGATGATTATGATCTGATTTTTTCTTCTATGGTGCTGCATCACATAGCCGATCATGACTGGACCATTGCTGAGCTCAGCCACTCGTTACACATTGGCGGCTATCTCTGTATCTGCGATTTAGATAAGGAAGACGGAACATTCCACAGTAAAGAAACCGTTCCGCACCATGGCTTCGAACGCACGGAAATTCAGCAGTTATTTCAGCATTCCGGTCTGAACGTCATTCATTCTTGTACCGGGTTTGTAAACAGGAAAATCATCAACGGTCAGGAAGTTGATTTCCCTGTTTTTGTGCTTATTGGGCAGAAAGTAAAACACTTTATTAGCGATTAGTTGCCACAGCAAGGCGTGATGTTTTAGCCCAGCTTTCTGCGTCTTGCAATGAGCCCAGATTCTCCACCTTCTGATAACCATTCTGGATTAACAGCTCTTTGGCGATCTCAGCCCGACGACCTGATCGGCAATACAGATGCACAGTATCTTGCTTTTTGATCCCCGCTTGCTGCGCGCCGGTGACTATCTGTAGATACTCAATATTGGTGGCCCCTTCTGCATGCTCAACGGTGTATTCCGCAGCAGTTCTGACATCAATTAGCCACTCTTTGGCGCTGGCAGTGAAACTGCCTATTAATGCAGTCATTAATAGAAATGCTCTGAACATATTTTTATTCCTGTGTAATTGATGGGATCCCACTATCTGATATTACTTGTCAGTGAAGCTACTTCTCCGGTTCCAATATGCATACCGGCATGGAACTGACCAACGGCGGTATCCCGCAAGTTTTCACGTAGCATGACAATAACATCATCACCGGTGCAATGTCCGGCATAGATAAATTGTGGTTTGAGTTTTTTCAAATACGCGATTGTCTGTTTGAGGCGCTCAGCAGAAGGATGCAACAAATGCAGACCGCCAATAATACCGGCAATACCCGCACCGTCGTTAAGCTGTCGAATATATTCGACCGTATTTACAACTCCGGAATGACAGCAACCCAGAACAATAACCAGTCCTTGCGGTGTATTTATCCATAACGCCTGATCGTCTGGAAGCAGATCCACAAGTTGTCCGGCTTCATCAAGGTAAAACGGCCCACCGGTATCTTCAAACAGATATGTACGGGGAACCGAACCCGTGATGCCAATATTTTCGCTGAGTAATAAAACACCTGAAAAACAGTGCAATCGATCTGGATTCAACAACTGCAATGTAGCCCGAATGTTATCGGGCATGCCGATACGTTTGATTGGCCGATCAGCATGACGACTGTAGCGCTCAGAAAAAGCAAACGGATGTGCGATTAGCTGACACAAGGTATTAGCTGCCAATACTTGTTCAACGCCACCAGTATGATCATAGTGGCCGTGACTTAAAATAAGATGTGAGATCTGGGAGAAATCAACGTCCAGCGCAGCGGCATTGTGTGGCAGCGTTTCACCGCTGCCGGTATCAAACAGGATCTTTAGTCCATCCGCACGGATATGCAATGAAAGGCCATGTTCAGGGAGTAAACCCTCTCCAGCATGGTTATCACAAATGACGGTCAGTTCAAATGGGCAACTCACGATGGATCACTCCGCTTTTGGGTTGAATGAATTTACCTGTCGCCTTAACGCATACTTGCTTCGCTACAGACAAGGTAGCCTCTAGAAGATAAATGCCCCGCCGTTGACTGATAAGACGACCAATAATCTGTACGGTATCACCGACTAACACGGGGGTATGGAAACGTACATTCAGCTCGGCGGTCAGTGCTTCAATACCTTTCGAAAGCAAACAGTGCGTCATCGCAGCATCCAGTAAGGTGCTGGCGATACCACCGTGCAATAAATCAGTATATCCCTGATGTTTTTTATCGACCTGATAATCTGCCGCAACTTCATTTTCGGCGATCTGATTAAAACTAAGTTGCAGTGAATGCGGATTCGTTGAGCCGTCACTGCACACAACACAATGTGCATGGCTTTGCAGACATGCCTGATAGGTTTTCATGCTATTCCTGCTTTCAGATCAGGAAGGACATTGCCTTCCTGAATATCACTGAGTTATTCGGCTGACAGCTCTTCGACCGCCGCCAGTGCCTGCGTGCCATAAATAATGGCCGGACCACCGCCCATCAATACAGCCACATCGATTGTTTCAATCAGTTCTTGTTTTGTTGCGCCAGCTTTCAGCGCTGCCGCAACATGCGCGCCAATGCAACCATCACAACGTGCGGCAATAGCAATGCCGGTAGCAATCAGCTCTTTATGCTTAATACTGACAGCGCCTTCAACCATCGCCGCCTTGTGTAAAGCCAAAAAGGCATTCATGGTATCCGGGCTGGCTTTGCGATATGCCGAACCGAACTGCCGTTGATCCTGATTAATTTCTTTGTAACTTTTAGCCATGATGACTCCTTATTTATAAACAGAAATTATTAAAATTTTGTGGTGACCATTTGATAGGTTTTGAATCCACCGGTCAGATTGCGGGCTTTAAACCCGTACTGAATCAACATCCGGTAGGCGACATGTCCTCGTAAACCAACCTGACAGGCCACCAGAATCTCCTTATCTTTCGGCAATTCGTGTAACCGCTGACGCAATTGATCCAGTGGTATATTGACGGCATCAGGGAAAGAGCCGGATGCTTCCAATTCAGGCGGATTGCGAACATCTAATACGATTTGATCTGACGCGCCGAGTAATAACTCTTCCGAGTGGCAAACCGCTTCATCACCTTTAAGAATATTCGATGCCACCATGCCAGCCTGATTGACAACATCACGGGCTGAACCAAAAGGCGGAGCATAGGTGAGTTCAAGATCCTGCAATGTATAAACGCTCATCCGCGCTCTCTGAGCAACGGCCAAGACATCGATACGTTTATCTACACCATCCAGCCCAGCCGCCTGAGCGCCTAAAATTTCACCATCCGTCGGATTAAACAATAATTTCAACGTAACCGGATGCGCACCAGGGTAATAACTGGCATGGCTGGCGGTATGAACGTAAATTTTTTCATAAGGCAGTTTTAGGCGTTTCAGCGTTTTTTCATTCAAGCCCGTACTGCCGATCGCCATGTCAAACAGCTTACAAATAGATGTACCTTGTGTACGTCGATATATTTCGCGGCGCCCCAGCATATTATCCGCAGCGATACGCCCTTGACGGTTTGCAGGGCCAGCAAGTGGCACCAGCGAAGGTAATGCGGTCACAAAATCTTCGGTTTCAACCACATCACCAACCGCAAAGATATCAGGATCAGAAGTACACATCCGGGCATCAACTTTGATCCCACCTCGGGCTCCCAACTCGATACCCGCTTGATTTGCCAACATGGTTTCGGGTTTGACACCAATCGCCAGCACAACCAGTCCGGTTTTCAGCATCTCGCCGGTACTCAACATCAATTCCAGCGTGTTGGTATGCTCAATTTGCTTATCATATTCACCTGTTGCCTCAGGCTCTGCGGGTTGGATCTCCAGCTCTGTCACTGCGGCCAATCCGGTATTCAGGCGTAAATCGACCCCTTTTTCGACCAATTTCTGATGCAGCATATTGGCCATTTCGCGGTCTACTGGCGCCATAACCTGATCAGACAACTCTAGTAATGTCACCTTGATCCCACGATGGTGTAATGCCTCAACCATTTCCAGCCCGATAAAACCACCACCGACAACAGTGGCATGTTGCGGTTGATTCAGTAACAAGGAAGATAGGATTTGATCCATATCCGGAATATTACGCAGACTAAAAACATAGTGACTGTTGATACCAGGAATCGGCGGTTTAACCGGTGAAGCACCAGGACTCAGCAATAACTTATCGTAGGATTCCAGATAAATTTCCCCCGTTAAAACCCGACGCACGGTGACTTCTTTTCTATGTTTGTCGATAGCAATAACTTCATTGAAAACCCGAACATCCACATTAAACCGGTGGCGGAAACTCTCTGGTGTTTGCAGCAATAAGGCGTCTCTGGCTTCAATCTCTCCGCTGATGTGATAGGGCAAACCACAATTCGCAAAGGAAACAAATTCTCCTCGTTCAAGCACAATAATTTCTGCGGTTTCTGATAAACGGCGCGCTCTGGCCGCAGCCGAAGCACCGCCAGCAACACCACCGATGATCACAATTTTAGTCATACTCGATTCCTGCAAGTCAGATGATGAATAATTTAAGCAACCACATTGTTTTTATTCAGGTCGGCACAATTCACCGGCAATAACTGCTTTGCAGGTTCTGACCACAAGCCACAGCACCAGAAGCGACAATATGGAAATCAATGCCATAAATAAAACGTAAAAAAGAGGTAACGCGGTAAACATAAACATTTTCTTCGTGGCTATCGTCAATGCAGCAACCGGAAAGGAATATGCCCATGAAGAAAGAAAAAATGGAAGGCGGATAAAACGCAGCACATTACTGAAAAGTAGCAGGCTGAGAAACAAAGCAATGTAATAGAGGACCCGACCAAAGTTATCTAATCCGCCCACCAAACCACTGTATGACACAAATCCAACCGATGGGGGAGCCAGAAGAATAAACAACATCGGCGTCAAACGGGCTGGTAAAGGCTCATGAAAAAACAATCGGTAAAGCACAATCGTCAACAACACCAGCCAGAAGACCAGACCAATGCTGAAGAAAAACCAGCTAACCTCAGTGTAAGCAAAATGGGAACCGGTAATAGGTACAATAATGTTACCCACCACGGGAATAAACCAACTCGGATTAGCATGTGACAATGTGTAATGCGAATGATGGATCCAACTGCTCATGACAAACAGAGTCAGGCAAAATTGAATCACGGCGCCACAAAGCCACAATCCAAATGAAATCTGCGCATAATCCTGCCAGGCCACTGACAGTAGTAACAAACTGATTGAAAATGCAGGAAAAAAATTAAGACGAACAGGATGGCGTAACTCATCCATTACAGCCGATGGGTAACGCAAAAGTTTCACGACATAAAACGATGTGATGACAACCATCACCAGTGATGTAAACAACATCAACATGAATGGAATAGCCGCAGGTGTCGGTTGCCCAGCCGCTTTCCAGGCCAGTGTTACTCCGCTTAACCCCATCACGATTGAAAAAAAAGATACCGGAAAATGCAATAAGCGGCTTTGTTCGGCAACAATGCCATGATCTTTCTGGATATTACTCATACTGACCTCAGTAAAAGAAGACAGGGGGCTCTACATCTCCCCCCCGTCTT
>JAYSBB010000056.1:0-12680 GCA_041915645.1 Tolumonas sp. | reverse complement strand
AGATAGTACAGTCTATGTCAATGCAGTGGATAACTACGATCGCTTTAACTTCACTGCACCGCCTGCAGATTCAGGAGCCATACCACGTGTACGCACGCATATTCGTGAATACGCATCATCGTCAAATGTGTTGTTGAACAATTTACAGCTGACCGAAATGCGTACGTTGGCACCGGATTGGTATGCTCAGGCTTATACCGGTTATCTTGAAATGATGTATGCCGGTGCCGGTAGTGAAGTGCTGTATCGTCCTTTCGCTCGCAGCTGGGCGTTGGGTTTGGATGCAAACTATGTTCGTCAACGCGACTGGGATAACACGCTGAAGCTGGAAGACTATTCTACAGCGACAGGTCATCTGACAGCTTACTGGCACTTACCACTGGACAGCGATGTATTGGCTAAAGTTAGTGTTGGCCGTTATCTGGCGAAAGACTATGGCACTACGATTGATCTTTCCCGTCGTTTCGACAGTGGGGTTATTGTTGGCGCATTTGCGACAGTCACGAATGTATCAGCAACGGCCTATGGTGAAGGCAGTTTCACCAAAGGCGTGTATGTTTCAATTCCACTCGATCTGATGTTGGCTAAACCAACAGTGCGATCGTCAACGATCAGCTGGATACCGCTCACTCGAGATGGTGGTCAAATGCTAAATCGTCGCTACAATCTTTATGATGTAACGGATACAGAATGATTATAAACTCCGCTTCGGCGGGGTTTTATTTTCTAGGCTTGCGAACTAATACAGTTAGTAGATTCTGCAAATTATTGCCTAAGAACAAACTTCAACACTAAGCTTGGTCTCAGCTAAAGCGAAAATATCTGCTGCGGGCATAGGTCGGTAATAATAAAATCCTTGGATCTCTTCCACTCCCAGTGCTTTGATTTTCAACATCTGCTCATGCGTCTCCACGCCCTCTGCTACCATCGCCAGTTTCAAATCTCTGGCCATATTCACAATGGCGCGCACCAATACTTCGCCTTGCTGGCCATCCATCAGACGCAATACAAAACTGCGATCCAGTTTCACGATATCTAACGGATACTGGCAAAGCGTATTCAACGCCGAATAACCGGTACCAAAATCATCCAGAGCCAGACCTACGCCCAGTTGTTTGATCTGCTCCATTCGTTTTACTGATTCGTTCGGACGTTCAATCAGCATGCTTTCGGTGATTTCAATGACCAGATGTTGGGGGGCCAACATGCTTTCTTGTAATGTAGTACGTAGATTTTCCAATAACGTCGAGCTGGAGAAATGATGCGCAGAAAAGTTAACGTGAACCGATAATTGCGGTTGTTGTTGCTCTGCACGTATTTCATTAAAGCGTTGGATAAACTGGCAAGATTGTGTCAATACCTGCTCGCCGAGTTCCACAATCAGGTTGCTTTCTTCCGCCATCGGGATAAACCGAGCCGGGGAAATAGCACCTAACTCGGCATGTTGCCAACGCGCCAAGGCTTCAAAACCCACAATTTCTCCAGTAATGCACGAGACAATAGGCTGGAACACGGGTTTGATTTGCCGATTTCGGATCGCGGAGGGCAGGTCTCGTTGAATCGCGAGTGTTTCAATGGCTTCCATGTACATGCGATGGCTGAAAACCTGAATGCGTTTATTTTGCTTTTTAGCCCGGCCCATGGCGAAATCAGCACAACGCAGCACATCCTCAACAGAGGCATATTCTTTACCTCCAATGATCACACTGATGGTGGTGGATACTTCCAGCGATACGCCATCGATGATCAGCGGTTGCAGCAATAACCGTTGGATCTCATGGCCTAAGCGCACAGGCTGATAGCTATTAGAAATCTCGGGAATAAAGACAATAAATTCATCGCCGGCAATACGCGCTAATGTCAGTGTTTCACACTGCATGCTGAGACGCAGTGCGACAGTTTTAATTACACCATCGCCCACATCATGGCCAAAGGTATCATTAATTGCGCGGAAGCGATCCAGATTGATATACAGCAACGCAAACCGTTCATCTTCTGGCAATTGTTCCAGCACCGGCTGCATACGTTGCAGTAATGCGTAGCGGTTAAATAGCCCGGTCAGTGAATCGTTAAAAACCAAACGTCGGATCTTATTTTCATGCACACGACGTTCAGAAATATCATTCATACACACCAGCAGGGCTTGTTGACCATGATGATCGATCGGGGTGATATCCAGTTCACAAGGTACTAACCAGCCCAGATGGCCAACAATATCCCATTCGAAACTATATTCACCTTCGTTAACTTGCTGATAGAAGAGATCACTACCCGATGCATGTTTGCCGGAAACATGCAGCAGATTATCCATATGACGGCCGATCAGATCGCCCACGCTGTCATAGCCCAGCATGCTGGCCGCAGCCTGATTAGTGCTTAATACTCGCTTGTCATAGGCAATCAACATGGGTTGGTTGGCATTTTCATAAATCGCCGAAAATTTATTCTCTATCTCTTCGAGCGCATCATTGGCCGCCATTTTGGTAGTCAGTAACTTGTTAACGACCTGACTGACCATTGAGATTTCATCTTTGCCATCATCGGTATGCAGTAGTTCGGTAAAATCGTCTTGGGCTAAACGTTTCAGGCCATCTTCCAGCGTATGGAGTCGTTCACCCAAACTGCGGCGCAGTTCGCGGAAGAAGAGCAAACTAATGACAATACCGCATAACAAGCAGGAAAAGGCCAACAGATACAACGCACTTTTTCCACTTTGATAATATTCTCTGGGAGCGGTGATTTTTATGATCGCGGCGGGTTGCTGATTGATGTCTTGCAGAACACTGAATACCGAAATCTGTTCATCAGAAAGCTGATCGGCATAAGTGATATGTTGTTGAAATAACGCCGCGTTGATCTGTTGCGGTAAGCTCATAGGCTCAAGATTAATCAGCTGTGTGTCATTAACTAAAACACGTTTATAGCGCTCGGGGAAAAACAGATGAATGCGTTTGGCCCAGATCATCCACCCACCCACCCACGTCGTTGCTCATATTACTGGGTGTTACAGGGGTCAATGTTACCAGCATTGGGTCACCCCATAACGAGATAACGCCCGAAACTGGTTTTAGCTCTGGATGGGCCGAATGCATTAAGAGATTAAATTGGCGCCCAATACCATGAGTGGTTGATAACAACTCCTGTAATAGCAGCGGGCTAACCGGATCTGAGCTATTTTGTGCGGCATTAAGATGCGCACCATCGACATAATCGCCGGCACGAGATAAAAACACCATAAGATCTACATCATTGATCTTTAATGAATCGGCATTCAAATTACGTTCGTGATAACTCGCATCACCTTGCGTAATTAGTTTGTAGGTCTCATCCCAGAATGCCCAATCTCCGGTTCGTTGCGCCATGTCATTGAGTTTGATCTGAATGGTTTGCTGTGCCTGTTGATTGGTTTCAATGGTGGCACGCAGTTCCAACGAATTGATCTCGCGTAGGAAAAAGAACCAAGTCAGCGATATGCTCAGACTGATAATGAGTAAGAGACCACACCCAAACAATAATGCCGTTCGTGTGGACAGCTTGATATTTTTTATCGAGAGCAACCTGAGAGACTCCATTCAGATGATTAACATACCGCTGGACAGCCACACAAAGTATTGCCATTTGGCTCTTGTAGCGAATGCGAGAGCCGAAATATATACAAACTAAGGGTATATATAAGCATAGATGGCAACTCCGCTATCATGATCAATCTTATGCATTGATGTTAGACCGGAAGCTTTGCGTCCTGACCTTTCGGTGCAGTTTGCCTTTTTACATTTCTTTAATCTGAATTAAGTGTAACAGCCCTAGCGCCATTCGCCAATCACGTGGCCGGAGCAAAATGAAGCTGGTCTGTATTTACATTCATTTTCATGAATGAGATCAGATTTTTATACCTAAGCGTTGTGCTAATCGGTTGAGATTAGCACGATCAACTTTGAGCTGACGTGCGGTAGCCGACCAATTACCTTGATGGAAATCCAGCACTTGTTGGATCAACTGCTGCTGATAGTTATCAACTGCATCCCGCAAACCTAGCTGAGCATCAATGGGAGTTGCTTGATCATTTTGAGGCTGAGAGATAGTTTCAGCCACCGAAGCGATTGGGGTCGGCAGATCCAGATGTTCGGCTAAAATGAGTGGTCGGCCTTCTTTGTGTCGTGTGGCTTTCAGGCTGGCGCGCATTAATAAATGTTCCATTTCTCGTACATTACCGGGCCAGTCATACGCATGCATCGCCTGTAATGCCAGTGGGTGCAAACCAATCTGGCGTAAACCAAGACGACTTCTGGCCTGATCGAGAAAATAACTGCTTAAGGTGTCCAGATCTGCGCGGTGTGCGCGCAGCGGCGGAACAGCAATCGGATAGACTTTGAGCCGATGGTAAAGGTCGCTACGGAAACGGCCTTCTGCCACCTCTTGTTCCAGATCGCGGTTTGTGGCCGCAATCAGGCGCACATTAACCCGTAATAACTTGTCCGCACCAACACGTTGGATCTCTCCTTGCTGTAAGGCGCGTAATAATTTGGCTTGTAAACTCAGCGGTAACTCACCAATTTCGTCGAGAAACAGTGTTCCGCCATCCGCGAGTTCAAATTTTCCTGCTCGATGACTGACGGCACCGGTAAAGGCACCTTTGACATGACCAAATAATTCACTTTCGGCAATCTGCTCTGGCAGGGCGGCACAGTTGACATGCACTAACGCTTGTTCGCTGCGGCGGGAATGGGCATGCAGCGTGCGGGCAACCAGCTCTTTGCCGGTGCCGGTTTCGCCGGTGATCAATACCGCCAGATCGGTGTTGGCGACGATATCAATCTCTTCACGCAACTTGCGCATTTGGGCGCTGTTACCGATCAGTTCCCCTTCGCGACGACGGGCATCGCGGACTAACTCTTGCGCCAGTTCCTGCTGTTGTGCCCGGCTGTGTTCCAGCGCGCGGATCAGCGCAACGTTACGTAAAGTGGCAGCGGCCAGTGCAGCAAATGCCGCAACAGTCATATCATCCACATCGTCAAAGCGCCCTGGAGCCAACGCATCCAGAGTTAAAACGCCGACCAGTTGGCGATCGACATACAAACTACAACCCATACAGGAGTGCACGTCGGCGGTGCGTTCGCGATCGATGGCTAACCAGCCATCAAACGGATCGGGTAATTCAGCATCCGCGGGAAATCGCACCGGCTCTCTTTCTTGCAAGATAGCTTGTAAACGGGGATGTTCGGCGGGTAAAAAACGTTGGCCAATCAGCTCTGGCGCTAATCCCATTGCAGCGACGGGGACGAGTTCCCCTTCGTTTAATTGCATCAGGGACACAGCATCACAAGGTAATACGTCGCAAATGGCCTGTACCAGACGTTGAAATTGCAGTTCCCCCGGCATAGAGGTTGAAAGCCCTACTGCAATTTGTAACCAGGCGTGATCAAGAGTTGGTTGTGACATTAGTTGCACTCAAAATACATCATTATGGCGGCGAGTATGAATACCCTGTTTTTACGATTTATTCCACCGCAATTTGTTCGCCCATGAAGCGGGGCTGACGCTCCCAGATATAGACATCTAACAAACACCAGAAGCGGGCAAATATTTCACGAACGCGGGTTTTAAAGCCGGTGTAAGCATCTACATCTTTCGCGTTAAAACCAATCACATCTAGGTCGTGATGACGGGCGAGAAAAATCGCCCGTTCGTTTTGAAAGCGTTGAGACACTACGGTAAATCGTGCCTGACCAAAAACGCCATGCGCGCGTAAAATAGAATCGAGAGTGCGAAAGCCAGCGTAATCACTATAGATAGCGCGAGCAGGAATACCGCGTTTTAGTAGTTCCCGGCGCATTTCCCGCGGTTCGTTATAACTCATCGTGGCATTATCACCAGACACAATGACTTGATTAATTTTACCGCTGAAATAGAGGGCGACAGTCGCGTCGATCCGATTTTGAAAATATTGATTCAGGCCACCGCTGGCTAAATATTTCGAGGTGCCTAAGACCACGGCGACACGATTATAGGGAACTTGTTCTATGTCATCGTAGGTGTAAGGACGTTGCTGGCTAATGACCTGATTGGCCAGCCATAACAGCAAAAATAATATCACCGCCAACGTGCTCACACCCCGCCGCAAAAATTGACGGACTCGCGGGGTAAATATAGTCGTGACAGCGTGAAAAAAACGGGTCAACAAAACAATGACATTCCTGCAAGTTGAAGAGTGAAACGTCATCATAATACTGGATCAAGCAAGGAAATACACGAGAAGGGCGTGCAGTCAGTGTTCGTTTGGCAACACTGACTGCGGTTGACTATTTTACTTCTTTGCCTTGTGCCTGCAGGTCGGCGTGGTAAGACGAGCGCACAAACGGGCCACATGCGGCATGCGTGAACCCGAGATCTAACGCGATCTCTTTCAGTTCATCAAATTCATGTGGCGGCACATAACGTTTCACCGGTAGATGATGGCGGCTTGGTTGTAAATACTGGCCCAGCGTCAACATGGTGACACCGTGAGTCCGCAGATCTTTTAATACCTGCACGATCTCTTCGTTGGTTTCACCCAAGCCCATCATCAGGCCGGATTTAGTCGGCAGATCAGGGTGCAGCTCTTTCATCTTCTGCAACAATTTCAGTGACCAGGCATAATCGGCCCCCGGACGCGCCATGCTGTACAGACGGGGTGCGGTTTCCAGATTGTGGTTAAAGACATCCGGTGGTGTTTCACGGAATACATCCAGTGCTTTATCCATACGACCACGGAAGTCAGGCGTCAGCGTCTCAATGCGGGTATTCGGCGAGGCGTTGCGGATCTCCCGAATACAATCAGCGAAATGCTGTGCACCACCATCCCGCAGATCGTCACGATCCACCGACGTGATCACCACATATTTCAGTGCCATTTCGCGAATGGTATTCGCCAGTTTAGCTGGTTCATCCACGTCAGGTGCCAGCGGTTTACCATGGGCCACATCGCAGAACGGGCAACGACGGGTACAGATCGCACCTAAAATCATGAAGGTCGCTGTGCCGTGATTAAAACATTCTGACAGATTCGGGCAGGAAGCTTCTTCACATACCGAATGCAGATTGTTTTTCCGCATGATGTTTTTGACATGCTGAATTTTCTCATCCGTTTTTGGTAAACGGATGCGCATCCAATCTGGTTTTTTCAGCTGTTCGCCTTCCTGTTCCGGCAAGAATTTTACCGGAATCAATGCCATTTTATCGGCATCGCGCAATTGCACACCGGGCTGAACAGTTATTGGTTTAGTCATGAGTTTCCTCGCAAGCGGGGGCAGGTACGATCGCGTCGCCATTTTGCCACTGGGTGATCCCTATTTGCCGGGTAAAGATGTGCAGCAAACCCTCTGCTGCCTCGGCCACGCTAGCGGGGCCACCCAGACTACTGCACTGCGTCATTGCCAGACCGGCATAGCCGCACGGGTTAATGTGCTGAAATGGCGTTAAATCCATCGCCACGTTAAGTGCCAGACCGTGAAAAGAACGGCCATGGCGAATACGTAAACCTAAAGAGGCTATCTTGGCATTATCGACATACACACCCGGTGCATCGCTACGGGCGAGTGCGTTAATACCATAATTGGCTAACAAGCGGATCACTGATTGTTCGAGAGCTGTCACCAATTCACGCACACCCAGGCCAAGACGACGCACATCCAGCAGCGGGTAAAATACCAATTGACCGGGACCATGGTAAGTGACTTGGCCACCACGATCACTTTGTACGATAGGAATGGATGTGGCGTGCAGCAAGTGCTCGGGTTTACCTGCCTGACCCTGCGTATAGACTGGTAGATGTTCAACCAGCCAGATCTCATCAGCGGTCTCAGGTGTCCGTTGATTGGTGAAGGTCTGCATGGCATGCCAGATTGTTTCGTAGGGCTGTATGCCTAACCGCCGGACAATCAGAGATGAATGCTGCAAAATTGTTTCCGCATTGTTGCGATTTTGCTTAATTATAATGAGGTCGCCGGCAAATACCAGCGACTTATACCCTGCGGACTTGAAGTTGGGTATATGTATGTGTGCTTACAGAACGACGCGAACCAGTTCAATCTGCCCTAAGGCGGAGTACATAGTTTCCAGGTGTTCTTTGTTTTGTGCTGTGACAGTAACTGTGACAGACAGGTAGTTACCTTTACTGCTGGGTTTGGTCGTCGGGGTGTAATCGCCCGGAGCATGCTGTTGCAATACGGCAACCACTTGCTCGACCAACGCATCATCTGCCACACCCAAGACTTTAAATGGGAACGGGCAGGGGAAATCCAGCAGTTCATCAAATTTTGTATTCAGGCCCATATTCCTATACCTCAAGCTTATGAGTTAAAACGAGGAAGGCCCGTTAAACGGGCCTTCAGGGATACTGTCTTATCTACCTATCAGCCACCAATTATCAGCCAAATAATTGCTGGAACAGCAGTACCAGATAATCCCACAGGCGACTGAAGATACCGCCTTCATCCACGGTATCCAGTGCTACTAACGGATACTGTGCCACATCTTTACCGTCAATGCGCAGGAAAATAGTGCCGACGGTTTCACCTTGTTTGATTGGTGCATGCAGTTCACGATTCAGCTGGAAGTCTGCTTTCAGCTTAGTGGCTGCACCACGCGGGGCTAACAGGTTTATATCACGATCGGTACCCAAACGGATTTCGCTCTTATCACCCATCCAAATACGTTGTTTAGCCAGCTCTGCACCTTGTTTGTACGGTTGCATGTTCTGATAGAAACGGAAACCGTAGGTCAGCAGCTTTTTGCTCTCTTCAGCACGTTGCTGTTCACTGCCAGCACCGATGATGACGGAGATCAGACGCATACCTTCCGGGCCGGTTGCAGAAGCAACTAAGTTGTAACCCACTTCGCTGACATGACCGGTTTTGATACCGTCAACCACGAGGGTTTTATCCCACAGTAGACGGTTACGGTTATGCTGGGTGATGCCGTTGAAGGTGAAATCTTTTTGTGAGTAAACCGCATATTCGTTCGGTAAATCGCGGATCAGAGCCTGACCCAGTCGCGCCATGTCATGTGCCGTGGAGTAGTGATCCACGTTATACAGACCATGTGCGTTGACGAAATGGGTATCTTTCATATTCAGTTTGGCGGCCCATTGGTTCATCAGGCTGGCAAAGGAATCTTCAGAACCGGCAATGTGTTCTGCCATCGCGATACAAGCATCATTACCCGATTGAATGATGATGCCTTTATTCAGGTTATCGACGCTGACTTGTTTACCTACTTCGATGAACATTTTAGAGGAATCATCGTAGTTTTTGGCCCAAGCGTTTTGGCTGATGGTCACCATATCGGTTGGTTTGATGCGACCTGATTTCAGCTCTTGACCGATCACGTATGAGGTCATCATTTTGGTCAGGCTGGCAGGTGGCAGACGTTCTTCGGCATTTTCACCGATCAGGATCTGGCCACTGTTATAATCCATCAGCAAGTAAGCTTTTGCCGCAATTTGTGGTGGGCTTGGTAAAGCGACTGGCGCCGGAGCAGGCATTGGCTTCGGATCTAGCGTCGGCTTCGGATCAGGCATTGGGGTTGGGGTCGGAGTAGGGGTTGCAGTTTCTGCAAATGTGGCAGCACTGATACTGAATGCGGCTGTCAGCAGAACAATTTTCGCCAGTTTCAACGTCATGATCCTTATCTATCCGGGGGTCGCCTGATCAGCGTGAGCAGGCATGGCCAGTTTTAAATCGGCGCTTACTATACCAAAACCAGACATCAGGAGTAGTCAAAACTGTGGGCTAAATAGCAAAAAGGTGCTTTTTTGCCCGCTGACTTTAGTTTCGCGAAGAAAGAAGCAAAGGCGAGTGCGGATTGATCAGCTCCACTTTTACCCGCACCACGCCATGTTCCACGATCCCTAAACGTGCTGCCGCACCGTAAGAGAGATCCAGCATCCGGTCATCAATGAATGGTCCGCGATCATTGACGCGTACAACCAGTGTGCGGCCATTTTCCAGATTAGTGACATGAATATAACAAGGTAGAGGCAGACTTTTATGCGCCGCAGATATGGCATATTGGTCATACACCTCACCATTGGCGGTTAAACGGCCATGAAAACCAGGGCCATACTAGGATGCCAACCCTTCGGCGGTATATTCCTTAATATCTTTCCAGATCGGGTAATATTTGCCGTCGATCTGATAACCATCATTGCCGGTAAAACTAGGTGGTTCGTACACCGGCGATAACAATCCGGCTTTACGCCGTTGACGCGGAGTCATACGTGCATATTCATCGTCAGTGACGATGGGGCCGGCATACACTTTGAATTGGAATCCGGAACTATTCGATAAATTTTCCGTGTGGACTGTTGTCGTCGTTGGGCGAATGCGGTAACTGACAACTTCCTGTGACGTACAGGCCGAAAAAAGCAGTGTCAGCAACACTACTCGGCTGTAACGAGAGAAGGTCGTTTGTTGAATCGAAACCCGCATGTTCATCCCTGCTTAGTTAGCCATATTCGGTCAGTTGAGAAAGAAGGCGCCGCCGAAACCGGATCCCTTTAACTTAGATAATAGTCGTTCTGCCTGCGGTTTCTCCAGTGGCCCCAGATGTAGTTTATACATCTGATTCATTGCCACGACTCTGGAGGGGACACCGTAACGGCGTTCTACGTCGCTGGCCACCTGCTTTGCCTTACGCATATCGTTGGTGGCTAACAACTGAATGGTTCGTGATTCATGTTGGGCGATCAGTTGTTCCGCATTAGCCGGGCGTGGCGGTTGGATCAATTCAACCTGTACCTTAGCGGTTCCGGCACCGATGATCCCTAACCGCGTTGCGGCACCATGTGATAAATCAAGGATCCGATCGCCATGAAACGGCCCGCGATCGTTGACGCGAACAATCAGCCGGCGGCCATTATCGAGGTTGGTAACCCGCAGATAACTGGGTAACGGTAAATTTTTGTGGGCCGCAGAAATATCTTCCTGGTTATACAATTCACCATTGGATGTGTATTTCCCGTGAAATCCTGGGCCATACCAAGAGGCAGTACCTTGGGTGGAATAGTGATCGATGCCGTTCCACACTTTGTACGGCTGGCCATACACCTCGTAATCTTTATTACCGATCCGGCTGGGCGGTTCAAATCGCGGTATGGCACCATTAACATCAATGAGTGGTTTAGTCGGTTGTACTGTTGGCGAGACAGTTTCCGATTGCTGACTGCTACAAGCAATCAGCAGAAATAAAGGTAGGAGAAAGCAAAAAAAAGGATACGGTTTAATGACCATAATATTGTTTCGCAAGCAGCTGACTCAAGTTATGAACCACCATGGCGTACAACGGGCTCTTATTATAGCGGGTGATAACATAAAAATTTTGGCGTGCGATCCAATATTCAGAATAACTCGGCTGGGCCAATTGGATCAGGCTGACCGGTGTCGTTGAGGATAACGGTGCTGCAGTGTTTATGCCGGCCTGTTTTAATTGTCCCCATTGCTGTTTTAGCTCAACACGCTCTTGCACATAACTGAGTGCTGAGGGTTTGGTCACTTGCGCGGCGGCGACCACGGGTTCACCCATACTCCAGCCATGCTGATGGAAATAGTTCGCGACACTGCCAATCGCATCAGCCGGGTTAGTGAATAAATCGATATGACCGTCACCGTCAAAATCAACCGCATAACTTAAGTAACTGGAAGGCATAAACTGGCCCATGCCCATGGCACCGGCATACGAGCCTAAGCGGGTTTTCAGATCCCAACCCTGTGCATTGCCTAGTTTCACGAAGTTCGCAAACTCTTTACTGAAAAAGGGCGTGCGGGTGGGATGATAAAAAGCCAGTGTAAACAGGGAATCCAGGATCGGATGTTTACCCATATTGGTGCCGTAAAAGGTTTCAACACCAATAATAGCGACTATCACGCTAGCGGGAACATGATAAATCCGTTCCGCTCGAGCCAAATCTGCTGCATGAGCACGCCAGAAATCAACACCTTGTGTCACGCGTTTATCTGTCAAAAACAAAGCCTGGTATTCATACCAAGGCTTGCTTTCCGCCGTTTTGGTAAAGGCATCCAGCACTGCTTGGCGATAGTCCGCTTGTGCTACGGCTTGCGACAGCTCTGACATGGGAACATTCAGTTCGTGGCTCAATGTTTCTAAACGCGCATTATCTTCCGGACGTAATGTGGCTGCGAAGGCATGTCCGGCCAGTAGGAATGAGAGCGCAAGCGTAGTAATTCGTTTCATGGTGGTTCCTGTTATCAGGCGAGCAATCGGCGATGCGTATGGATCGACATTAAAATACCGAAGCCGGCACACAAGGTTATCATAGCTGTTCCGCCATAACTGACCAGTGGTAACGGCACACCAACCACAGGCAAGATGCCGCTGACCATGCCGATATTGATAAAGACGTAGAAGAAAAATGTCAGCGATAATGCGCCGCCCAGCAGACGGTCAAAACTGTTTTGTGCCTGCAAGCTGATATGCAGACAACGATATAAAATCAGTAAATACAGCAGCATCAGCACAATAAAACCCATCAGGCCAAATTCTTCACCAATGACGGCAAAAATAAAGTCGGTGTGACGCTCAGGAATAAAATCCAACTGTGACTGAGTGCCATTCAACCAGCCTTTGCCAAATAAACCGCCAGAACCAATCGCGATCTTGGATTGAATGATGTGGTAACCCGTACC
>JAYSBB010000055.1:0-13217 GCA_041915645.1 Tolumonas sp. | reverse complement strand
GGGTAAGATGTTCAATCAATGTCATGGCATGGCACCTCCAAAAGAGGTGGTCATTAGATCACAGACGATCAGGCTGTTCAAATTTCATTAACAAAGTGTGATCCCGCCCTGCACCATTCACAGCTTCACCACCAAAAATCAGTTCGGCTTCTTTTTTTCCCAGAGCGATGTAACTCATGACTTTATCGAACTGGGCTTGATCGATGATCGCCCCCATCAAGGTGTTTGGATCCAACGGATCTGCCGGCTGCCATGCCTTAGCGGCAGCCGTTAATAGCACGACAAATTCTTCGTAAACTGCTCGCTGCACCAAAACCCGTGAACCCGCCGAGCACATTTCCCCTTGGTTAAAGAAGATACCCGCCGCAACCCCTTCTGCTGCCGCCGACAGATCAGCATCAGCCATGACGATATTGGCCGACTTACCGCCCAATTCGAGCCAAACCCGTTTCAAATTGGAAGCGGCAGCCTCTTTTGCTATCTGCCGCCCGACGGCGGTGGAACCAGTAAAAGTGACACAATCGACATCCTGGTGTTGTGCCAGTAACTGCCCAACCGCACCATCGCCCGGCAGCACATTAAACACACCATCCGGAATACCGGCTTGTTTGGCTAACGCAGCCACCTTGATCGCCGTTAAGGGTGATTTTTCCGATGGTTTCAAAATGACCGAATTGCCTGCTGCTAAGGCGGGGGCAAATTTCCAGCTCGCCATCATCAAAGGGAAGTTCCACGGCAAAATCGCCGCTACCACCCCCATCGGTTCATGGCGGATCACCGCATGTAAGTGGTTAGCAATATCCGGCACCTCGCCATGGATCTTGTCGATCGCCTCGGCAAACCACTGCACACAATAAGCGGTATTACTGATATCAATGGCGATGGCATGGCTGATCGGTTTGCCGGTATCCAGCGTTTCCAATAAGGCTAATTCATCCGCATGCTCGCGGATCAGTGCCGCCCACGCCAATAAAATACGTTTGCGTTCACGCGCCGGTAAATCCGCCCAACTGCCGTTATCAAATTGTGTTCTGGCACAATCAACTGCGGCTTCCACTTCCACCGGGCCACACGCTACAACCTGCGTTAACTCTTTGCCGGTCGCCGGATTTCGCACCGGAAACGTCATATCGGATTGCGCCGTAACATATTTCCCGGCAATAAACGCTCTGGATTCAATAGAGAGAGTTGTCGTCATTGATTGCCATTCAGCATAAGTCCGCATTCCCACCTCTTTTTTTTATTGATTTATACTTGAGTCAGAACACAAAGCAGTTTTCAGGCCAGTGTCGTGTTTTGTTCCATACCGTAATCAGCTTGTAATCCGTAACTGATACCATCAGAGCAGTTCTTGTGCAAAAAACACCATATTAGTGCAGCCCTGTTTGTTAACAGCACATATCCCGGGGGAATCAGGCCTGTTTCTGATGGCACCAAATTTGCTCTGATCCATTAGAAGCTATCTATCAAGTTAGCATAACAAGGAGGAGCCTATGCGGCCGCATTCCATGACATCCCGATGTCCCTGCTTACCCCTCGACATGCTCGACCCGTTGCCGATCCATTGCCCTGCCTTCTTTCTGCCTGCACCGTTCCACCAGCATCGCATCGCCCCTGCCGCTACCTAGCGCCGACACTGCCATCGCATTCCTTACGCAGCGTTTGCGTAATTACATTTTCTGTTTGATGAGTTAAAGGGTGTCTCTCCGTTAAGGTTAGACAACAACAGTATGTCGTTACCTATGATTGGTGTGATTTGCTGTCACTGGCAGATCAAAGATGAACGTTATTTCCATCTCGCAAGCGATCAATATGTCGATGCTGTGCGCGTCGGTGCGGGAGGTTTCCCGCTGCTGATCCCGGCCTTGCAAGATAACTTGCCAATTTCGCAATTACTGGGGGCGCTCGATGGCCTGTTGTTTACTGGTAGCCCGTCGAATATCGAGCCTTATCACTATGGCGGCTTACCGCTGGACAACGATTTTAATGACCCGATCCGCGATGCAACGACACTGCCGCTGATCAGAGCTGCCGTTGCGCAAGGTGTGCCGGTATTGGGCATCTGTCGCGGCTTTCAGGAGATGAATGTCGCGTTTGGCGGCTCGCTTTATCAGAAAGTACACGAACAGCCAGGCATGCTGGATCATCGCGATATCGGCAGCACCGCCGATGAAAAATACTGCCGTATCGCTCACCCGATCCACTTTGCTGAGCAAGGGTTGTTGCAGCAATGGACGGGGCAAACCGATGCGATGGTGAACTCGCTGCATCACCAAGGAGTGCAGGAGTTAGCCAGCCAACTGACGGTGGAAGCCACTGCCCCCGATGGTTTGATCGAAGCGTTCAGCGTCACGGATGCTCCTAGTTTTAGTTTTGCAGTGCAATGGCACCCCGAGTGGCGTCATCAGGAAAACCCGTTATCGCAGGCCATTTTTCAGGCCTTTGGCCGCGCTTGCCGTGCACATCATGCAACCCGCCACGGACTCTACCCCCACGGATTGGAGATAACGCCATGAGTATCATCAGCGATTGGATGCGCGAACACCGCATCACCGAAGTGGAATGCATCACCCCCGACTTCACCGGCATTGCGCGCGGTAAAATTATTCCGAAAGAGAAATTCAGTGAAGAGGATGGCATGCGCCTGCCACAAGTGGTGCTGGCGCAAACCGTGACCGGCGAATATGCCGACAACATCATCCCGAATACCGATCCGGATATGATCCTGCTGCCCGATCCGAACAGTTTACGGCTGGTGCCGTGGGCGAAAGATCCCGTGGCGCAGTTGATCCACGACTGCTTTCATTTTGATGGCTCACCGGTTGAGATTGCGCCGCGTTATGTGCTGCGTCGCGTGCTGGCGCTGTATGCCGAGATGGGCTGGGAACCCATTGTCGCACCGGAAATGGAGTTTTATCTGGTGGAAGTAAACCGTGACCCTGATTTGCCACTGCGCCCGCCGGTCGGCAGAACAGGGCGACCAGAAACCGGTCGCAAGGCGTATTCGATTGATGCGGTCAACGAATATGACGATCTGTTTGAGGATGTCTACGACTACTGCGATGTGCAAAATCTGCAGATCGATACCTTGATCCACGAGATCGGTGCCTGTCAGATGGAGATCAACTTCTTGCACGGCGAACCACTGGATCTCGCCGATCAGGTGTTTCTGTTTAAACGCACGGTGCGGGAAGCCGCGATCCGCCGCAATATGTACGCCACCTTTATGGCGAAACCGATGGAAAACGAGCCCGGTTCTGCCATGCACATTCACATGAGCATTAAAGATAAAACGACGGGTGAAAATGTGTTTTCGCTGCCTGACGGGCGCGCCAGTGAACACTTTTATCATGCGATTGGCGGTATGCAGGCCTATCTACCGGAAGTGATCGCACTGATGGCTCCTTTTGTGAACAGCTATCGCCGACTGACCCGTTATTGGGCGGCGCCGATCAACGTGCAATGGGGTTATGACAATCGCTCTTGCGGCATCCGTGTACCGCATTCCAACCCTGCGGCACGGCGCATTGAAAATCGTCTGCCTGGTGTGGATAGCAACCCTTATCTGGCACTGGCAGCCACTTTAGCCAGCGCCTACCTCGGCATTAAAAATCAGATGCAACCGACCGAGCCGCTGAACAGTGATGCTTATGGTTTACCGAGTGTATTTCCGCATGATCTGGATGAAGCCGTCAGTCATCTGCGCGCCTGTCAGCCCATTCGCGAAGTTTTGGGTGAGAGGTTTGTCGATGCGTTTTGTGCCGTAAAAGAGGCGGAATACATCGAATACAAGCGCGTTATCAGCCCTTGGGAACGTAAACACCTGTTGCTGCATGTGTAAGATCGGAGAACACTTATGAATAACCCACTGATTTACTCAACCAATAATCGTAGCGGCAACCCGGAAACCCAACGCTGGCAGGAGATGGATGCCGCGCATCACTTGCACCCGTTTTCAGATGCCGCAGCTTTGAATGCGCAAGGCAGCCGCGTGATCACCAAAGGCGATGGCGTTTATCTCTATGATTCAGAAGGAAATAAAATCTTCGATGCCATGTCAGGGCTGTGGTGTGTCAACATTGGTTACGGACGCAAAGAACTGGCGGAAGCCGCCTATAACCAGATCTTAGAGTTGCCGTTTTACAACACCTTTTTCAAAACCACCCATCCGCCAGTGGCGGAGTTATCGGAACTGGTCACCAAAGTCGCACCTACCGGTTTTAACCATATTTTTTATACCAACTCCGGTTCCGAAGGTAATGACACCGTGATCCGTATGGTGCGCCATTACTGGGCCAGCCTTGGCCAGCCGAAGAAAAAGGTCATCATCTCGCGCACTAACGCCTATCACGGCTCTACCATTGGTGGCGCCAGCCTGAGCGGTATGGATTACATGCACGCACAGGGCGATCTGCCGATCCCCGGTATTACTCACATTGAACAGCCGTATTGGTACGCCAATGGCGGTGATTTATCACCGGAAGAGTACGGCATTAAAGCCGCGCGCGAACTGGAGAAAAAAATCCTCGAAGTGGGGGTAGAAAACGTGGCCGCTTTTATCGGCGAACCGGTGCAAGGTGCCGGCGGCATCATCATTCCACCCAGCACCTACTGGCCGGAAATTCAGCGCATCTGCGGCCATTACGGCATTTTGCTGATTGCCGATGAGGTGATTTGTGGTTTTGGCCGCACCGGTGAATGGTTTGGCAGCGACTATTACGGCATCAAACCGCATCTGATGACCATCGCGAAAGGGCTGTCGTCAGGCTATATGCCCATTGGTGGTGTGCTGGTACACGACAGCATTGCCGAAGTGCTGATGCAGGCAGGCGATTTCAACCACGGTTTCACCTACTCCGGCCATCCGGTGGCGTGTGCGGTGGCAGCTGCGAATATCCGAATTTTACAAAAAGAGCGCATCATCGAGAAGATGAAGGCAGAAGTAATGCCCTATGCCCACCAGCGCTGGCATGATGCATTTGATGATCATCCGTTAGTTGATGATGTGCGCAGTTTAGGTTATTTCTTTGCGGTAACATTGGTGGAAGATAAAGCCAGTCGCAAACGTTTTGCCAACGGGGATGCGCTGGCACTGCAATGCCGCGATGTCTGTTTTAAAAACAACCTCATCATGCGCGCCACCCACGACAGTATGATCGCAGCACCGCCATTGGTGATGACACGCAAACATGTCGATGAATTTGTCGATCTGGCGCGACGTTGTGTCGATGAGTTTCAGCATCAGCTCGTTAACCGTTAAATAAAAAAGCCACCGAAGGTGGCTTTTTCTTCATCATCCCTGTTTTTGCGTAACCGGTTGATAACCAATCTGAGCATTCAGGTCTTCACTTAACACCTGCGCAATTTCATGCAATTGTGCTACTTCATTTGGCATACACACACCGACTTTACCGGTATCCAACGCTTGACGAACAACTTTGATTTGATTGCCTTGCTGTTTATATTTCGCCATGTAGTGGAAACGACCACGGGCAATATCCTGATCCTGCGGTAAGAACTGCACTTTCAGATTATCTGGTAAACGGATCGTAGTTTCCTCAATCACACTGGATGGATGGCATACCCGATTCAGCTTCCGCATTGGCGCCTCAGTCAAATACAGATAATCAACCAGATTGGTAGGCGCCGCAAAACCAGCTGGCACCGGGAAGGCACCGTATTGTTTCATCGGCATATGGTTGCTTAAACGATAATCTGAGCTGATTTGGTAAGAGTCATTCAACGCATAAGGATCTGTTTTGTGTAATGTCCCACTACCGCGCTGTAAACCAAACCGCAGGTGCTGTTTCACAAATTGATCTTCACGATGTGGATCAATTCCCAGCACCATACCGCGCAACGCCAGATTATAAGAGCCTAACGCCTGGATCTGCGTTTTACCCGTCCACTTACCTTCACTGTTCAGCTCCAGATTACTGGAGATTCGTAACGCATCGCTTTGGGCTGCAGTCAGTGGTGTGGTCGCTAAAGTGCCGTCTTCACGCAATACCGGTTTGCCACTATCATCAAACGGCAGTGAACCAAATGGGATCAGCTCGGCCGTCGCATCCAAATACGTCTTCAACTCTGGTACATATAAAATGGCATGATTAAAACTTACTGAATTGGCCACTTTAGCGCGATAAAAACTGCTGCCCAGATTGATCAACACCTGCTGACTAGGAATATCTTTCGCTGCCAGCAAGGCCTGTAACAGAGTCGCTTTATCTTTGCAGTCACCATAACGATTTTGCAGAATATCTTCGGCTTTATGCGGCACTATCCCGCCGTTACCCAGCCAGATCCCCACATAGCGAATGTTGATCCGGACCCAGTCATACAATGCTTTTGCCTGATCATCTCGTTTCGTTTTACCGGCAGTAATTTTGTCAGCCAGCTGACGAATTGACTCGGTAGGCAGCGCTTTATCGACCGCACCTTGATGGTAAGCCGCAGCAAGCTGTTTCCAATCGGCAAAAGAACTCATCACGATCAACGGGGCATAATCCATCGCGGAAACATAATCATCACCATGGATTTGGATTGCCTTCGGTTGGCGATAGCTCCAGTAATAATGGCGTTGACCATCTTTTTCCACAACTTTACTGGCTTGCCAACCGCGGACATCCAATTTTAGCGCAGGCATGCTGACTGGTTGTGACAATGAGACTTCCGCCAGATCAACCACTACAGCCGGATTCACCGATTCCGTTTCCGTAAAATGGTTTTTAAATGAGCCTTCTGTAACTTTGAGGGTTGATTGCAACACGACCTGATCACCTACCTCAACATCAGGGTAAGCAAACGAGCGATATTTATAATCGGAGTATTGCGGTGCGCCTTGTGCCGCAGGATCTTCCTGAGTGAAGATCTTATCTTCACTCACCACCAGTTTCCGGCCATCTGCTTTTTGGGTGTAAGCATGGATCGCAGTAAATTGTTCCCGTTTGCTGCTAAAGCCCAGACTGTCACTGGCAATCATCTCCACCCCTTCTTTCGTTAGCGGCTGGATGATCTGCTCTTCCGTTTTGGTATAAGAGCCATCGGCATTTAACTGATAATTGACCTGCGAATGAACAATCTTCAACAATGGTGAAGCGTTGTCCTCTTCCGCCTGAACGACCTGCCCACAAACAAGTAAACCAACCAAAATGCCGAACTTGAATTTCATGTTACAACCTCATTACTACTGGCCTGTTGCTATATTAACGCAGTCAATTCATAACCACTATGGTCATTTTTTGAGCAGGTATTCAGCCGAATCAGATTAATGAAAAATTAATCCAACTCTGTTAACTTAATCACTATCTGCTTAAAAAATAAGTCAGCTCTTTCATCCGTAAAGGAGTAACCGATGGAATTTTCATCCGAAAAAGTCAAAGTATGGGATGCGTTTGTACGCATATTTCACTGGACTGTCGTCACACTGTTTTTCTGCAACTATCTGTTGTCGGATAGAGGCATGCCATTTGCGCGCGGTAATACCCTGCATCGCTATGCTGGTTACATCGTAATTGGTTTTGTGCTGGCGCGTTTGATCTGGGGCGTCATCGGCTCTAAAAATGCTCGTTTCAAAAACTTCATGCCAAATCTGGCTGAATTTAAGGCCTACGCTCAAGCAATGTTGCGTGGTGAACATCCATATTACGAAGGCCACAACCCGGCTGGTGCGATCATGATCGTCTGCTTGCTGAGTGGTTTGTTATTGACCGGTCTGACTGGTTGGTTATCAACTCTTGGCGATGCCTTCGACGGTTGGCAAGCCACTGTTGCTTCAGCCACCGATTTTATTGACTGGGGCGGTGTACATGAGTTTTTTGCCAATCTGACCATGTTAGGCGCAGGTATTCATATTACCGCCGTAGTACTGGTCAGCCACCTGACCCGTGAAAATCTGGTACATGCCATGCTGAGTGGTTATAAGAAAAAGCCTAAATAAGCCTGACAGAAATAACAGAGGGAATGAGATAGACTCAACGCCCTCTGTTATTTACGCAAAAAACTGCACCCTGCCACAAATGCTGCACACACTAACTAACATCTTTAATAACAGATAGTTAGCTGAAACTCCTATCTCGTCTTAATCCTCATATTCGTTTTTCTGCTAGTGTTCCCACACCGAAACAAAAATTTAAACCATTATTTATCAATAACTTAAATAAAAAACCTCATCTGGCATGTTCCCTGCTCTATCTGTGCCGAATGCCAATTCCGGCATCGAACAATAATTAGGAGCACGAACATGCCAACTCCCGCGTATATGACCATTAATGGTGAAAAACAGGGCCTGATCACCGCCGGTACATTTACTGAAGCCTCTGTAGGTAATATCTATCAGGAAGGCCACGAAGATGAAGTCATGGTACAAGGTTTCGAACATCAGGTAGTGTTACCTCGCGACCCACAATCAGGTCAGCCATCCGGTCAACGCGTGCATAAACCGGTCAAAATCAGTAAGGTTTTCGATAAATGTTCACCACTGATTTATAACTCATTGACGTCTGGTGAACGTTTGCCAAGCGTGAAAATCAAATGGTATCGCACCTCTGCTGCCGGCACGCAGGAGCATTATTTCACCACCGAGCTGACCGATGCCATCGTAGTCGACGTACAAGCACGCATGCCCAATTGCCAAGATCCCTCTTTGGCACATTTCACCCATTTGGAAGATATCTACATGACTTATCGTGCCATTAAATGGACACACGAAGTCTCAGGTACTTCTGGCTCTGATGACTGGCGTTCACCGATTTCGGCTTAAATACCTAACCCGTAAATTGCTGTACAAACCACACTGCATTCCCTTAGGAATGCGGTGTCTTTTTTCTCGACGCGTTGTTAGCGATTAGCTATTTAGAAGGGTCAATACATGTGGTTTTTTTCTGCAAACGAAGCGCAGTTTTTGTTTACCGTCGATGGCTGCAGTGAAGAATTAGGTGTATTACGCTTTTCCGGCGAAGAAGCATTAGGACAAAACTACCGTTTTGAAATTGATGTGGTCTGTGATTCAGACGCGCTGGATATCATGGCATTGCAGCATCAAACCGCGTGTCTGACTTTACAAAATAAACCGCAACCTCGTTTTATTCATGGCATTGTGTTGAGTGCCGGTCATATCAAAACTGATAATCACCATCATCACTACCGATTCCAGCTTGTCCCCCAGGCAGAATTGCTGCACTACCGCACCAACCAGCGAATATTCCAACAGCAATCTGTCACTGACATTATTCAAAACGTTTGGCAACAAGCCGGGTTAAACCCCGCCGCACTACGCGTGCAAACCACTCGCGTACAGCCATTACTCGCCTACTGCGTACAATATGGTGAAACTGATCTACACTTCTTACAGCGATTATGTGAATGGCATGGCCTGTTCTACTATTTTGAACACAGCGCAGACCAGCATACAATGGTGTTTGTCGATGGTCAGGAACATTGTCCTAAGGTTGATTCGGTCAGTTATCAACCCGATTCGGGACAGAACCCCGATCATCCTGTACTGACCCAATTCGACTGGCAATTCACCGCCACCGCAGATCAATCCACGGTGAATGAATATGATTTCACCCGCCCTCGGTTTGATCTCACCGGTAATACTCCACTGGCCAGACATGAATGGTATCAGTACGCTACACAACATGATGCGCAGTCACTAGCGGCCATTCAAGCCAGTTTGCTCCTTGCTCAGCAACAACTCGAGCACCAGCGTATTTTTGCGTGCAGTAATGTACGAAATATCTATCCCGGTAGCTTCCTGCCCGTGACCGATCATCCACAACCAGCATTAAACCTAATGTGGTTAGTGGTTTCAATTCAACATGAAGGCGAACAACCACAAGCTCTAAAGGAGTTAACCGAAGGCCGTAGCCACTATCAAAACCAGGTGGTGCTGCATCATAAAAATACACCGTTCGCACTGCCCTGCACACATGAAAAACCACAACCACATGGTTTTCAAACTGCACTGGTTACTGGCCTAGAGGAGCGGGAAATTTATACCGACGAATATGGCCGTATCAAAGTGCAATTTCATTGGGATCGGGAAAACCGTCGCGATGAAAAATCCAGCTGTTGGTTACGTGTTGCCCAAGGCTGGGCCGGCGCCGATTACGGTCAGCAATTTCTGCCTCGAGTTGGTCAGGAAGTGATAGTGGCCTTTTTAGAACATGACATTGATCGCCCCTACGTCATTGGTTGTGTGCACAATGTCGTTAATACATCACCCGTTCAATATCCTGCCAACCAGTCACAAAGTGGCTTTCGCACCCGATCCAGCCCTGATGACAGTGGTTTTAATGAGCTGCGTTTTGAAGATAAAAAAGGCCAAGAACAAATTGTGCTGCATGCACAACGAAACTGGTATCGCAAAGTAAAACGCACCAGCCGTACTGAGATTGGCGCACATGAACATCACATGATCGGTGGAAAAGAGATACGACAGACATCCGATGAAGCACATCTAACTGTTAATAAAAATCGTGTGACGAATATAGCCGGCAATCAGGATCTCCATATCTTTCAAAATCAACATCTACATATCAATGAAAAATGGTTATCTAAAATCGATCAAGCGTTGCATGTAAAAGCAGGACAAACCATGGTTTTAGAAGCCACAACAGCCATGAGTTTTGATGCTGGCGGCAGTACATTATTACTCGATAATTCGGGCATTAAACTGCAAGGAGCCAGCATTCGCATCAACAGTGGTGGCAGCTGTAACCCGGCATTGACACCGCATATTCCAAGTCTTGCTGAACTTCAAACCCCAACAACGTCAAAATAAAAAAGTGCACGATGAATGTGCACTTTTTTATCATTAAAGTTGGGCAGCGAATATGCAGTAATTAACCCGCGCTTGCATCAACCACTGCGTAGCTCTTCATCACGTCGCCGGCGAATTTCAGCTCAACCACTTTCTCAATTTTAGAGGTATCTTTGCCTAAGGCTTTCGCAATACCGGTTACAGTGCTTAATTTATTGTTCACACTGTCCATATCGTAAGTCCAAACTTCCAGTGAATCTTCCGTCGCTGTTGATTTTGGTTCACCCAACTTCTGTTTTACTTGGGCTTTAGTGGTGACATTTTCCTGAAACTTGGTTTTCAGCATCGCTTTCACTGCTTGATCTGCTGAAACACCCGAGTCCTTGGCTGAAGTGACTGCCGTTGCCGTATCCGTCACTGCATCTAAGAGACCTGCATGAGCAACACTCGCCGCAATTAACAAAGATCCCGCCATAATTATCTTTTTCATATATTTTCCCAGTTAAATTATCCTGGCTCAGAAAAAAGCCGCCGCAAATGTATAGAATTCAATCGCATCGGTCAATTGAAGACAGAGACTCAATCATGTCAATCCGGAGTTATATGCATGAATAAGACGAAATTGCTGGTTCCGTTACCTTGGCTACTGTTAGATATGGCAGGGATACTGCTGGTCATGTGGGGTGGGTTGGAATTCTTCGGCTGGCTCCATTGGTGGCCGCAAGCATGGCATTATCCCTATTATGAATTATTGCTGATGATGGTTGGTTTTTTCATGATGACACCCTATCAGGTGTTGTTATTAATGGCGGTTATGCGCCGCATACAAGAAGTTAAAAAAATACAACGTTGATCGATCAACACCACACTGTCACTACGGTTGACTAGACAGTGATGAAACTCACAGGCAAAGTGAGGTCTAACAAGACACAAGCAGATTATTGCGACAGCTCGCAGCTAACAGGGCATAACGATGAAAAAGAACAAACCCATTACGACTGAAGATATTCTGATTACCTTATGTAACTCAGTTAAAAATGTCCTCTCAACCGCGGCCCAAACACCGATTGATTATTCCCCAATGATCCAGCGGATCACCAAAACCAGCCTGAAACCCGATATTGGCTGCTTTGTGGTGTTTGATGGTGCATTTTCCGGTCTGGTGGTGATCAACTTTTCTGCCGCGGCCGCATTGGAAGTATACCAAAGTTACCTGGTACAAATGGGTATCCCGAAAGAAGAGCTGGCCACCCAACATACCTCCGATGAAGTCGGTAATGTCATGGGTGAATTGATGAACCAGATCCTGGGTGATTTTACTGGCAAAATCAGCCATGAACTGAAAACCCACATCACGCAAAGCCAACCGAAAATGCTGACAATCAACAAGCAAGTATTGCTGTCAATTGATACCAATCTTGATCGTCCGCAAGCGCGCCGGGTCTCTTTTTATACTGGTAAAAACAATATTTTCTATCTGGAACTGGCCATCGATCGTACCGAATTCATCCAATTACACGATTTTGAAACGACGCAGGAATTAGATCCAGATGCCATTTTGGCCGCTGAAGCCTCGAAACAAGACAGCCCGGAAGACAAAGCCGTTTATAGCAATGGCAATAACGATTCCGACGATCTGTTAGCCTCGCTCGGCTTGTAACATCCCGCGCCACATCTTGTCGGATCATTGGGGCTATGCTGCAGTCTGTGATAACATAGCCCCTTAATCTCTTTTTTAGTCAGGACTGCGACTTTGGATACACCGCTGCTGAATTTTAATAAGGTGCATTTTGTTACCAGTGCGCCGGACATTCGTCATCTTCCTAATGACGGTGGCATTGAGATCGCCTTTGCCGGTCGTTCCAACGCAGGTAAATCATCTGCACTGAATGCATTAACACAGCACAGACAATTAGCCAGAACCAGTAAAACCCCGGGCCGGACTCAGCTGATCAATTTATTTGAGCTGGAACCCGGCAAACGTTTAGTCGACTTGCCTGGTTACGGTTATGCGCAAGTGCCGCTCGAAATGAAGCTGAAATGGCAGGCGGCATTATCAGAATATCTGCAAAAACGTGAATCGCTGCATGCACTGGTGTTATTGATGGATATCCGTCACCCACTGAAAGATCTCGATCTGCAAATGCTGGAATGGGCATCGAACAGCGATCTGAACATTCTGGTACTGTTAACAAAAGCCGATAAATTAAATGCCAACCCACGTCGGACCATTGTGCAGCAAGTTCGTAAAGCCACCATGGTATTTGGTGATAATGTTAAAGTGGAAGCTTTCTCATCTCTGAAAGGCATTGGTGTGCCTGAGGTAACCCGAATTTTATCCGACTGGTATCAACCAGAAATCGATCCTGATGCCATTGCGGACGAAGCCGAATAAAACGAACGCCGATAGCTCTCACTATCGGCGTTGTTGTTTAAGCCCTATCTGGATTTA
>JAYSBB010000054.1:0-13563 GCA_041915645.1 Tolumonas sp. | reverse complement strand
TGGGAGTCGACCGAGTAGGATCGACTACCGAGGTCGCCCTCAATAGTCTTCCTCCGAACGCAACGTGCAGGTTTCCAAGCATTGCGCTCTCCAGTTATTCTTAATTCACCTTCATGCTTCGGCTACATAACTGAGTTTAAATTGGCTTAGGCTTATACCATCGTATTCCCCGTTGTGTATCTTTAGGTGGCAGTTTTCACAGACAGGTATCTGTTTTCTGTTTAACGTTGACATAAGCTTTGTAAAGCCTTTCAGTTTTTCACCGACTTTTTTGACATGTTTAACGTGGTGCATAACGATGTTTTCGGTTTCTCCACAAATACAGCAATTTGAAAATAATTTACTTTTGGTTCGCATTCTCATATAGAGCTGCATTTTACCATCATATGAAATAGTACATTTTCCAGTCATGAATCTAGTAACATTTTTGTCCCAGATTCGAACCAGATTTAGTGCTGTTTCATTGATTATAACGTTATTTTCATCCTTAATTTTTACTTTAAGGTTATTACCATATTTTTTAAACACTTTTGCTACACTTGACCTGTGTTTTCCTGCAAGCGTTTTGGCGGCTGAATATTGGAGAATATATTGAATCCTTCTCAAATCCACATAATTATCTACGAATGAATAGTAGTTAATTATTCCATTCATGACGCTGCTGAAATAATCCACGATTTGGTTGTCGTCCAGCAAGATGTACTTATTACAACATTTTGGATTACCGTCAGGGTGACAGAAGCCAGTTTCAACTAGCTTTTTCACTAACTTGTCGATTGGTGCTTCCATGATTGGAGTCCACCCTGCAACACGTTTATAAAATACTTTTCCGTTTCTGAGGACTTTTGCAATCTTGGGTTTTTTCGTACCAACGTGAATTATTGTACCTAAGAAAAATGCTCTTTCTGTTTTGGCATGAATAATTGTCGTTTTTTCCAAGCTGAGTTCTAGATTAAGTTTTTCGTCTAGAAATTCTGCACATGCCTGTTTTATTGCTTCGGCATCTGCCTTGGAACCGTTAACTCCTATACACCAGTCATCTGCATATCTGACATATTTGATTCTTACATAATCCTTATCATTTTGGTCTGCTGCTGGTGTATTAAATAATTGATTTCTCAACGATTTAATTTCTTTAACTAGTTTCAATCGGTCTAGACTTTTATCTTCTAGTTTGTCTTCCAGCGTAGAGATTTTACGTGATATTCTTCTATGTTCAGGGTTAATCTTTCGATTTTTCTTATCAACACCTCTTTCCATCTCCTTGATTACTTTCTCATTAACGAACTCGTCGAATTCATTAAGATAAATATTTGCAAGAATTGGCGATACTATGCTGCCCTGGGGAGTACCAACTAAAGAGTTTTTAAATTCTTTAGATATCATAAAACCTGCGTTTAGAGCCTTTCTGATCAGATTAATGAATCTTTCGTCATTAATTCGTTTTCTGAGTATATTTATTAAAATATTGTGGTCGATATTGTCAAAGAAGCCTTTTATATCGCCCTCAATAATCCAAGTTACTCCACTCCATTCGTTACGAATGTCTTTTAACGCCGTGTGGCAACCCAAATTCGGTCTGAAGCCGTGACTTTTTTCACTAAAAGTATCTTCGTAAATAGTTTCTAGGATATTCTTAATTACTTCTTGTACGACTTTATCCCTTGTTGTTGCTATACCAAGTGCTCTGGTTTTGCCGTTAGGTTTCGGTATTAATACTCGTCGAGCGGGAGAAAATTTGAAACTTTCGTCTCTCATTTCTTTTATAATACCTTCAATGGTTTTTAATGAAAAACCATCAATATTCTTACCGTCAGTACCTTTCGCTAGGTTTCCAGGTTTACTTTTAATCTTCTCGTAGGCTATTACATAATAGTCTGGTTTGAACATTAATCTGTATAAGTCACTGTTAACCCATGTCTTGTCTGCATTGAGTTCCTTAATCTTTTTCAATCTTTCGATGTTTTTGCATGTCATCCGACATAACCTCGTTTCATGAAAATTGAATAACCTGTTGTACTTCCCAGTCTACGCATTACACGTAGCATTCATTATCATTGGTTAGCTTATATTCAAGAGAGGGGGGAGGAATGGTGGCCCCACCCAGACTCGAACTGGGAGTCGACCGATTATGAGTCGGGCGCTTTCACCATTAAGCTATGGGGCCAATGAATTTAGGTACTATTACAACTCCGTCACCATATCTAGTCTTCTCAGACTTAACTTAGGTGATCCCATAGTTAACGAGTAAACTGTAACAAGGGGTTAGGTAGCTATTTCGTACTTTCACTACTTCTTGTAGTAGCGTCTGTTGAGTGTGTCGGATTGTACTCATAATCGTTACAACCCGTCAACAGATACAGGAAATCAGTTACTTACCTGCACGATGACCGTGAGTTCGCGCTTCGTACTTAGCTTCAAACAATACAGTTTTTACCATACCCTTTTAGCTGACTAACCTATCGCAGATGTAACTACTGCTCATTAGCCTTTTGACAACATGCTCTTGTCCCCTTAGTTTTTCAACTTCAGGTATCGGTTTATTATATATTTACCACCGTAGATATATAACAATCCTAAGTTGCCGCTTTATACCTTTACACACTAGGTAGTTGATCCTTCAACACCGTTTACTCGCCATCTTATGGCGCACTTATGAGTCGTCTGCTCTAACCACTGAGCTAAGGGGCCTGAATTGGTGGCATTATACGAAGTGATACACTGAGTGTCTAGTTATCAACAGGTTAGGCGCTCATAAAAGCGCCAACCTGTGATCTTAACTATTCATCCAGGAAGCTGCGCAGAACTTCTGAACGGCTTGGATGACGCAGTTTGCGTAATGCTTTGGCTTCGATCTGACGAATACGTTCACGAGTAACGTCGAACTGCTTACCTACTTCTTCCAAAGTATGGTCAGTGTTCATATCGATACCAAAACGCATACGCAGTACTTTCGCTTCACGTGCAGTCAGACCAGACAATACGTCACGGGTAGCTGCTTTCAGACTTTCTGAAGTGGCAGAATCCGCTGGCAGTGCCAGTGTCGTGTCTTCAATGAAATCACCTAAGTGCGAATCTTCATCGTCACCGATAGGGGTTTCCATGGAGATAGGCTCTTTGGCGATCTTCAGCACTTTACGGATCTTGTCTTCCGGCATGCCCATACGTTCTGCCAGCTCTTCAGGATTTGGTTCACGACCCATTTCTTGCAGCATCTGACGAGAGATACGGTTCAGCTTATTGATCGTTTCGATCATGTGTACCGGAATACGGATGGTACGAGCTTGGTCAGCGATGGAACGAGTAATTGCCTGACGGATCCACCAAGTAGCATAGGTCGAGAATTTGTAACCACGGCGATATTCGAATTTATCGACCGCTTTCATCAGACCAATGTTACCTTCTTGAATCAAATCAAGGAATTGCAGACCACGGTTGGTATATTTCTTCGCGATAGAAATTACCAGACGTAAGTTTGCTTCAACCATCTCTTTTTTCGCCCGGCGTGCTTTGGCTTCACCGATGCTCATACGACGGTTGATATCTTTGATCTGAGCAATCGACAGACCCGTTTCGTGTTCTACCTGCTGCAATTTCTGGATAGAGCGTTGTACTTCTTCATCCATTTTTTCTAAGCCGGCAGACCAAGCTTTACCGCTGCTTTTCGCAAATTCAAACCAGCCATTGCTGGATTCATTATTGGTGAACGCAGAAACAAAGTTTTTCTTTGGCATTTTTGCGTATTCAACGCAATAACGCAGGATCAAACGTTCCTGTACGCGCACGCGTTCCATCATGTCACGCATGCTGTTAACCAAACGGTCAAACTGCTTCGGAACCAGACGGAATTCTTTGAATACGTTGGCTAATTCGAGAATTTCGATTTTAGCTAAATCGCTGTCACGACCATTGTTTTTGATGGCGTCACGTGTTTTTTCGTATTGAGTACGCAGCGCGGAGAATTTCTCACGAGCGACTTCAGGATCCGGACCAGTATCTTCTTCCGCATCATCATCGCCGTCTTCGTCTTCGTCATCATCATCGGTATCGTCTTCTTTCAGCGTTTCTTCATCTAACGCGGAACCGATGTTGGTGGCTGTTGGTGGTAAATCGTCATCTTCACTGACGAAACCGGAAATGATGTCGCCCAGACGGATATGACCGGCTTCAAAACGATCAAACTGATCCAGCAGGTAAGTGATCGCTTCCGGATATTCGGCGACAGAGCTTTGTACCTGGTTGATACCATCTTCAATTCGTTTAGCGATGTCGATTTCGCCTTCACGAGTCAATAGTTCAACTGTACCCATTTCACGCATATACATACGCACTGGGTCGGTAGTACGACCAATTTCAGACTCAACAGATGCCAGAACTTGCGCTGCAGCTTCTGCTGCATCTTCGTCGGCGGCATTGTTTTCGGTCAGCAACAGATCATCGGCATCAGGTACGCTTTCAACGACCTGGATACCCATGTCATTGATCATCTGAATAATGTCTTCTATCTGATCGGAATCAACGATATCTTGTGGAAGATGATCGTTAACTTCGGCATAAGTCAGATAGCCCTGCTCTTTACCTTTGGCAACGAGGAGTTTTAGTTGCGACTGAGGGGTTTGCTCCATAGAACTCATCCGGTTGGTACTTCCTAAGGCTGATTTATCGCTCGGTGGCGTAAAATCCGCCGATTATAAAGAAACGACGGCCATTTTGCACGTTAACGACAAAGTAAAAATCCGCCCCGTTATATTTTGTATAACAGGGTAGTAGTTTGTTCAGTGCTGTTCTTGCATCAAGTAGCTATATTCCCGCAACCGGGCATGTGTTAATCATATAGTGCCGCTCTGCCTGAAATTCAAGCTGCCAAGCGGTTATTTCGTGGATCGTTTGTATTCAGTTAGTAAAAACTGTAGTTCGTGTTTTTCTTCAAGATTCAGCTGGTGCCGATTTAATAAGCTGTCGAGTCGTTGCTGCAAATACAGATCGAGCAAACGATCACAGACATCTTCCAATTCTTGCTGAATGTTGTCACCGGCAGTGAGTTCATCCAGCATTGCCAGTTGTGCTAAAGCGCGCCCTTCTTTGGTATCACGCCACAGCTCCAGCAACTGGCCGGTCGACATTGGGTTGTTATGCAGCTGCGCTAACAGCGTGAGCAACACCTCGATGCCGGGTTCCTTTAGGGATTTTAGCACATCTGGCAGCGGGGGGAGTAATGCCGCGACGGCCGGATGTTGCACGATCAACGCAATTGCTCGTCGGATCAGTGTCAGTTTTATTTTGCCGCCGGGTTTTGCTGCGGTGGCAGTCTGTTGCGCTTCCTGTTCCTGACGGCGGAATATCTCACGCAGGCGCTTTTCATTTTCCCCCCAGCGCAATTGCGCCGAGAGTTTGGTCAACAGACTTTCGCGATTAAACCCTTCCGGTACTCGACGGATCAACGCAATGGCTTTATTCGCCAGTTCATTTTGACCAGCCTCACCACTTAAATTCAGATCTCGTGTCAGACGTTCAAACAAAAAGTCGGCATACGATTGCGCATTATCCAATTTTTGTTCAAAAACCGCCTGGCCAAATTCGCGAATAAAGCTATCTGGATCATGCTCTTGTGGCAGAAACACAAAACGCAGATCTTTACCATCCTGCAAGCTGGGCAGGGCATTTTCCAGCGCACGCCAGGCGGCTTCCCGACCGGCATTATCACCGTCGTAACAACACACCACTTCAGATGTGGTGCGAAATAACAGATGCATATGATCTGCGGTCGTCGAAGTGCCCAGCGAGGCCACTGCGTAGTCGACACCGAATTGCGCCAGGGCCACGACATCCATATAACCTTCGACGATCAGGATGCGTGCCGGGGTGCGATGTCGTTCTTTGACCTGATACAGGCCAAACAGCTCTTTGCCTTTATGAAAAATCGGCGTTTCCGGCGAGTTAAGATATTTTGGGGTGCCATCGCCTAAGACGCGGCCACCAAAACCGATAACTCGTCCACGACGATCGCGGATCGGAAACATGATCCGATCCCGGAATCGATCATAACTGCCACCACCATCACGCCCGATCAACATGCCCAGTTCAACCAGTTGCGCTTCGCTGGCTGCAGAACGAACTAGCGTCTGGCGTAAACCATCCCAACCACCTGGTGCATAACCAATCGCAAATTGTTTGACGATCTCGCCAGTTAAACCACGTCCTTTCAGGTATTCAATCGCCTGTGGTGCGCTTTTTAACTGATTTTGAAAATAACGCGCCGCCCATTCCATTAATTGGTAGTGATCGGCCGAGGGCGCTGGCCCTTGGCTGTGAAGCGGTTGATCGTTGGGTACGGTTAGGCCGTGCAGACTCGCCAGTTCACCGATGGCGTCAGGAAAGCTCAGCCCGTCATACTCCATCAGAAAACCAATGGCGTTACCGTGTGCACCACAGCCAAAGCAGTGATAAAACTGTTTTTCTGGGCTAACAGAGAAAGAAGGTGATTTTTCGTTATGGAAAGGGCAACAAGCCTGGTAGTTCTTACCGGCTTTTTTCAGATGAACACGACCGTCGATGAGCTCGATAATATCGGTACGATTCAGCAGATCATCAATAAACGATTGCGGGATTTTGCCAGCCATCTGAATTCCGTCTGCCAATAGAATAAGCCGCGCAATCGCAGGAAAGCGCGGCTTATCGAGAAAACTTAACGGTCTGTAAAATTAGTACAGACGGTTACGACGTGCGTTTTCGCGAGCCAGTTTCTTCATGTGACGTTTTACTGCAGACGCTTTAGCGCGTTTACGAATAGTAGTTGGCTTTTCGTAGAACTCACGGCTGCGAACGTCAGACAGAACACCTGCTTTTTCGCAAGAGCGTTTGAAGCGACGCAGAGCTACGTCGAATGGCTCGTTTTCACGTACTTTAATAACTGGCATGTGCCTTTCACCTCGGTGTGAATGTTTTTCTGGCTGAAAGTCAGCCTTACTAAAAATGGTGCCGAATTTTAATCCCATGCATGGGGGTCTGTAAACCCCGATCAGAACATGCTGGAGTAAAAAAGCGCTGAAATGTACCATAGCGCCTCATAAACGGTGGGATTTTTACCGGAGCGACCAAAAAATGCGGGTATTAGGCATCGAAACTTCTTGTGATGAAACTGGGATCGCGATCTTTGACGATCAACGCGGGATCCTCGCGCATCAATTATACAGCCAAATTAAATTACATGCCGACTATGGCGGGGTGGTGCCGGAATTGGCCAGCCGTGATCATATCCGCAAAACATTACCGTTGATTGAAGCGGCATTACAGCAGGCCGGTTGTCGATCCGAGGATCTGGACGGGATCGCGTATACCGCAGGCCCAGGCTTGGTGGGGGCGCTGCTGGTTGGTGCCACCATTGCGCGTTCATTAGCGATGGCTTGGGATAAACCGGCGATCCCGGTACATCATATGGAAGGGCATTTGCTGGCACCGATGTTAGAAGAACACACGCCTGAGTTTCCTTTTGTGGCGTTGCTGGTTTCGGGTGGCCACACCTTGCTGGTGCGTGTGGATGGCATTGGTCAGTATAAGATCCTCGGTGAATCAGTCGATGATGCAGCCGGTGAAGCCTTTGATAAAACCGCTAAATTGCTGGGCTTGGATTACCCCGGCGGAGCCGCGCTGTCTAAGTTGTCGGAACAAGGCGTTGCCGGGCGGTTTGTGTTCCCACGGCCAATGACGGATCGTCCGGGGTTGGATTTTAGTTTTTCCGGCTTAAAGACTTTTGCGGCGAATACGATCCGCAGTCAGGGCGATGATGAGCAAACGCGTGCTGACATCGCACATGCCTTCCAGACAGCGGTTGTTGATACGCTGGCGATCAAGTGTAAACGGGCCTTGCAGGAAACCGGCCTTAAGCGGTTGGTGATTGCAGGTGGAGTCAGTGCCAACAAACAGTTACGCACAGAATTGGCGGCCGTGATGAAAAAGCTGGGTGGTGAGGTGTTTTATCCGCGCCCGGAATTTTGCACCGATAATGGCGCCATGATCGCCTTTGCGGGTTTACAGCGCCTGAAAGCGGGGCATACCACCGGGCTTGAGATTGTGGTACAGCCACGCTGGAATCTAGAAACCTTAGCGCCGGTGACGCCGTAACGGGTTATTGGGCCAGATCTTGGGCTCGCGGCCATGTAATAAGCGGCTGATATTCTCGTGATGACGCAGAATGATCAGACAACAGAGCATGGCTACAGGTAGAGTAAATTCAGGTTTCAGGCAATAGGTATACAGCGGTGCTAATAGCGCCGCTGCCAATGCTGCCAGTGATGAATAACCGGTGAGTAGCAAGACCAGCAGCCAGGTTAAGATCATAAAGCTGCCCATATCCAACCCGAGCGGCATCAGAGCGCCAAGCGCGGTGGCGACACCTTTGCCGCCGCGGAAATGGAAATACAACGGGTACATATGCCCTAAACAGGCAGCGATGCCGATAAAACCGAGATAGACCGGTGGAATGCCTAAATACCAGGCCAGATAAACCGGCAGGGTGCCTTTTAGCATATCCAGCAGAAACACGATCAACGCGGCAATGCGGTTACCAGAGCGCAGTACATTGGTGGCACCGGGATTGTGTGAGCCATAATCGCGAGGGTCGGGTAGGCCACAGCAACGGCTGATTAATACGGCGTTACTGATGGATCCCAGCAAATAAGCCATGCCAGTCATGGCAAAAGCGAGAGCGAGCATGGATCTCCTGCTATTGTTCGCGGACACTATTTTTCTATCGGCGCTGGCTGGAGTATGATCCACACCAGATATCCGCCATCCAGATTAGCAGAATTAGGTTAAAACATGGATAAAGTCTTTATCGATCATCTCGAAGTTTATTGCACTATTGGTGTGTATGAATGGGAAAAACAGATCACCCAGAAATTGGTGCTGGATCTGGAAATGGATTTTGATACCCAAGCCGCTGGTGAGCAGGATGATATGTCGCTGGCACTGGATTATGCGGCGGTGTCAAAACGCGTCACCGATATGATCAGTACTCGCCCGATTGGCTTGGTTGAAGCGGTGGCAGAACAGACGGCACAGTTGCTGTTGACCGAGTTTCCGATCCTGCGGGTGCGGGTGCGGGTAACGAAACCGGGGGCAGTGGTCAATGCCCGTGGTGTCGGGGTTGAGATCATTCGGGAGGCATAATGGCCCGTATTTATATCGGTGTCGGTTCGAACATCGAACGGGAATATTATCTACGCGCAGGCTGGCAAGCTTTGCAGCAGGTGTTCTCGGCATGCTGTTGTTCCACGGTTTATGAAAGTGATGCAGTCGGTTTTGACGGTGCACCCTTTTATAATCTGGTTATTGCGGCAGAAACCGTGCATGGCGTGGCGGAAGTAGCGGCACAACTGCGGGCCATTGAATTTGCTCATGGTCGCCCGGCCGATGCGCGCAAATTTTCCGGTCGGACACTCGATCTGGATCTGTTAGCCTATGATGAGTTGGTGATCTCAACACCTGTGGAATTACCGCGCAGCGAGATCCTGCTTAATGCGTTTGTGTTGCGCCCGTTTGCTGAGTTGGCGCCACAATGGCGGCACCCTCTGGCAGAGATGACACTGGCGCAATTGTGGTCTGAATATGATGCCAAGCGCCAGCCATTACGCGCAGTCGAATTCGACTGGCGTTATACCCTTCCCACTTGAAGTTGCAGCGGTGTTGGCGGCGTTCATTCGCCCCAATCACATAGTTTATCTATGCTCATGGGGTCTCATTCACTTGCCGCCTACCTGCAACGTCACGTGGTTTGGGTATAGATCTCAAATATCGTTCCAGCGACAATGCACGTCGCGGATCGCAAAAATACGGCGGCGACTGAGTTGTTGCCGTATGGCTTCCCCTGTGTAACCTGCTTCAACAATCGGTCTGACCGCGATAGCGGCGGCGGCGTCATAAGCCTCTTGCACATAACTCGGTTGCAAATATTCCCGCTCGGCAAAACCCAGGCGACCGTGAAAATCAGCCTGACAGCAGAGTAACAGCTGTGACAACCGCTCCGGCTTGCGCCAGACATCCAACCGATCAAACAGTTTCAGCATCGTCGCCGGGCGCAGCTGTAATGCGGTATGTACCAACGAATGCAATTCGCTGACTAACAAGGCCAGATCCCGGCAATCATTTGGCACTCTCAAGCGCTGACACAGATTTCGGATCAAGGGTAAACCACGATCACCATGTCCGTGATGGCTGGGTAAAACATGTTCAGGTGTTTGTGCCTTGCCTAAATCATGGCACAAAGTAGCAAAACGCACCGCCAGCAAATTACTGCGTTGACTGGCTTCGCGTAGTGCCATCATAACATGAATACCGGTATCTACTTCTGGGTGCCAATCCGGGCGTGCCGGTACACCAAACAGCGCTTCAACTTCTGGCAATAACACGCTTAACGCTTCGCAATCATGCAGGATCTCAAAAAAGATCTGTGGATTGCGATTGGTTAATACTTTTTCCAGTTCTTTCCACACGCGTTCGGGCGTCAGATGGTTTAACTCACCGCTACGACTGAGTTGACGCATGAGCGCCAGTGTTTCCGGCGCAATGGAAAAACCCAGATGATGAAAGCGTGCGGCGAAACGGGCGACACGTAACACGCGCAACGGATCTTCACTAAACGCGGGGGAGATATGACGTAAAACACGATCATTCAGATCGTTGATGCCACCATAGGGATCGTAGAGCTGACCTGCTTGATCTTGTGCAATGGCATTGATGGTCAGATCCCGGCGCAGCAGATCTTGTTCGAGTGTGACATCGGGTGCAGCGTAACAGGCAAAACCGGTGTAGCCTTGGCCTTGTTTGCGTTCAATGCGTGCCAGTGCGTATTCTTCTTTGGTTTGGGGATGCAAAAATACGGGGAAATCGCGACCAACAGGCTGGTAGCCCAGATCTAATAATGTCTGCGCTTCACTACCAACTACGACATAATCCCGCTCTGTGACTGGCAACCCCAGCAGATTGTCACGTACAGCTCCACCAACCAGATATACTTGCACCCGTTTTTCTCCTCTATTTTCACAGCCCGATTATAGCCTGCTTTGACTTCATCCGTGCTGCGGATTACTCTTCGAAGAGTACTTACAGGATCAGCTGATTATGTATAAAGCCTTTTTTAGTCTGACGGAAAATCCGTTTTCGATATCGCCGAATCCTAAATACCTCTATATGAGTGATCGCCATACCGAAGCGTTGACACATTTAGTCTACGGTTTACGCGATGGTGGTGGATTTGTATTACTGACCGGTGAAGTCGGTACCGGGAAAACCACGGTGTCGCGCTGTTTACGGCAGCAATTGCCAGAAGACACTGATCTGGCATTTATTCTAAACCCCTCGTTATCGACCGAAGAGCTACTGGCTTCCATCTGTGACGCGTTCAATCTTACCTATTCACAGCCCGCCACATTAAAAACACTGTTTGATGTTTTGCATCAGTTTCTCTTACAAAATCATCAAGCTGGACGGCGGACGCTGCTGGTAATTGATGAAGCGCAGCATCTGATGCCGGACGTGCTTGAGCAATTACGCTTATTAACCAATTTGGAAACCGATGATGCCAAATTGCTGCAGATCGTGCTGATAGGTCAGCCGGAACTGCAACAACTGTTACGGCAACCGTTATTACGACAATTAGCACAGCGGATCACGGCCCGTTATCACCTGTTACCGTTAGATCTGAATGACGTTGATTCGTATGTCCGTTTTCGTTTGCAGGTTGCCGGCTGTCTGCAACCGATATTTACACCATCGGCTATAAGAGCCTTGCACCGCTTAAGTGGCGGGATCCCGCGCGTGATCAATCTGATCTGTGAACGTGCCTTACTAGGGGCCTATGCAGCCGGACGTGAGCGGATCAATGATAAATTACTGGCACAGGCGGCCTATGAAGCGACGGGTGTTCGCGACGAAGGTAGTACCGGTGCAGTATTAGCTTTTTCACTGGCGGGAATGTTGATGTTGGCCGCCGGTTGGTTTAGCTGGCAGCAGTGGGGTTTTTTACCCAAACACCCGGTGAAAAAAATAACGGTGCAAGTTGCTTTACCGCCAGATGCCAAATTGGTGAAACGCTTTGATCAAGCGATTGCTGAAGCCAGTTATGAAGATCAGGCTGTTCAACAGTTATATCGGGTCTGGGGTTTTGAAACCGCTATTGACGAGGCGCGTTGTGATAATGCACAACGTGCTCGATTAGGCTGTGTGCAAGGCCAAGCCTCACTTGATGATATTATTAAGTTGAATTATCCGGTTGTTGCTCGTTTGACGGGAAAACGGGGACAGGATTTTTATGCCGTGGTGTTGCATGTTGCTGATGGACAGGCGGATGTAATGCTAGGCAGTGATCGTTGGCAAGTATCGCAAGAATGGCTCAATAAAGTGTGGGGACAAGATTACACCGCGCTTTGGCAACTGCCAGAAAGTAATAATAAAGTTATTTCAAAACGCAGTGGCCCTGCGGATGTATTGTGGCTGGAAACCGTGGTGAGTCAGGCATTGCATCAACCACCGCGGAATAAATTATCGCGGTTTGATGCACAACTGGCTACTAAGGTGCGCCAGTTCCAGAAACAGGAAGGGCTGACGGCTGATGGGGTTGCGGGTGAGCAAACACTGTTACGGCTGGTGGTGCGTAGTCGTGAAGCGGTGCCACGTCTGAATGGCCGCATTCCGGCCCAGCAAACAGTAAATAGTGCCAGCGATAGTGCAGAAACAGATAGCGCAGAAACAGAAGGAGGAACCAGCTAATGTCATTATTAACCTCCGCTTCCCGCCAGGCAAAACGAGTAGAACAAGCACATTTTTTCATGCCGGAACGTCTTTCCGGTGAACCGGGTCGCCGTGGGCTTTGGCTGGCATGGTTACTTGGTTTACCGGTATGTCTTGCGCTCGGTGCTGCGACAAATTATGGCTGGCATTTGTTGCATAACGATCCGGTGGTACAAAAAATTGAAGTGCCACATGCAACGGAATTACCTTATAAGCCTGCAGAGCAAAATTATGAATTTGCTACCGAGCCATTGCCTGAAGAAATAACACCAGAGCCAAACCTAGCAATGGATGCGTCGACTGCTGAACTATCTAATAGCAAACCAGCAGAACCAGTCGCAGAGGTCGATTCGAAAAGTTCGTTGGAAAAACGTTTTATGCAGGCTGTGAATGACACGGCACAGTCTCCTGCGCCGGTTACCGCAACGACTCCTGAATCAGAAGCAACACCATTGGCGGCATTACCCGCTCGGATCAGCCAGCAGGTTGCAGCTATGAAATATGGTGCGCATGTTTATTCTTCTGTGCCGGTAAATCGCACTATCAACATTAATGGCCGGGATTATCATGAAGGGGATGAAGTAGTCAGTGGTGTGGTTTTACTGCGAATTGAAGCGAATTCCAGTATTTTTCGTGTTGGCTCGCAAAGTTTCAGTTTAAATGCACTGACCGACTGGCGGTAACTGTTCAGCGAGATGGTATTGACTACCTAAATGAGACGATCGTCCCATGATCCCCTTTTGCCTATTGAGTGATCCTCTGGCTGCTTCATGATAT
>JAYSBB010000053.1:0-13989 GCA_041915645.1 Tolumonas sp. | reverse complement strand
GAACAAGCCGAGCCGGAATCACTGGTGACCCCATTCCTGACCCGTTTTGTGGCGCGCATCAAGGTGATCAAAGATCGCCTGTTTGTCGTGCCTGACCATCCGATGATGAAAGATGCGATCAAAGCTCGCCCAATGAAAGGACTGGACGAAAGCCAGTTCAAAGAAGGCGACTGGGTTATTGCGAATCTGAAACGTCACGGTATGAATGAGGCCAGCGGCCATTTCGCCGAAATTACCGAATATGTTACGCACAACAATGATCCGGAAGCGCCGTGGTGGGTGGTGTTACGTCGCCACGACTTGCCGCGTTGTGCACCGGAAATTGAGCAGGAATGGCAACTGCGTGACGAAGGCCTGACCCGTGAAGACCTGACCGCGCTGCCATTTGTCACTATCGACGGTGAATCGACCCGCGATATGGACGATGCGTTATATATCGAAAAAACTGCGAACGGCTGGAAATTGCTGGTGGCCATTGCCGACCCGACCGCCTATATCGAGCCGGGCAGTGCACTGGATTTGGAAGCCTCCAAACGGGCATTTACCGTCTATCTGCCGGGCCGCAATATTCCGATGATCCCGCGTCACTTGAGTGACGAGCTGTGTTCATTGCATGAAGGTGAAGAGCGTCCGGCGCTGTGCTGTGAAATGCTGATCACCGCCGACGGCGAGCTGTTACCAGAACCACGCTTCTTTGCCGCCAATATCCGTTCACAAGGCCGTCTGATTTATGATCAACTGTCGGATTGGCTGGAACATGGCAGTGCGGAAGGTTTTGTGCCGGCGCCAGCGATTGTCGAGCAGATCGAACAACTGCAGGCCGCAACCACGGCGCGTCAGAACTGGCGCAAAGAGCACGCGATCCTGTTTAAAGACCGCCCGGACTACGATTTTGAACTGAACGAAGCCGGTGAAGTGGTCGCGATCCATGCGTCATTCCGTCGCAGCGCCAACAAGATCGTGGAAGAGGCGATGATTGCCGCCAACCAATGTGCCGGTGATTTCCTGGCCCGCAATCCGGGTTACGGTATTTTCAACGTGCACGCCGGTCTGGATGTCGAAAAATTCAAAGGTGTGCAGGAATTACTGCAACAACACGAAGCGCCACTGACCGACGAAACCTTGCTGACACTGCCCGGTTTCTGCCAATTACGTCATTGGCTCGATGCGCAACCGACCAGTTATCTGGATAACCGCATCCGTCGTTTCCAGACTTACTCGCTGATGTCGGCAGAACCAGGCCCGCATTTCGGCTTAGGTCTGAGCCATTACGCGACCTGGACTTCTCCAATCCGTAAATACGGCGATATGATCAACCACCGTATCCTGAAAGCTATCATCAGTAATCAGGAAGTGCCGGTACGTGCCGATGCGGCATTGACCGATGCGCTGAGCTTGTCACGCCGCAGCAACCGCATGGCAGAACGTGATATTGGTGACTGGTTATATGCCCGCTTCCTGTTGCCAGCGGTGGCTTCCGGGCAGGTATTTGATGCCGAGATCATGGATGTGATGCGTAGCGGTATTAAAGTCCGTCTGCTGGAAAATGGCGCCGTCTATTTTGTACCGGCCAGTCTGATCCTGAAAGACCGCAAGCGTTTCACCTGCAGTCATGACGACGGTCGTGCCATGCTGGATGGGGAAGTGTATTACGAGTTGGGCCAGACCATTCAGGTCAAACTGCAGGATGCCATCGAAGCAACCCGCACCCTGATTGCTATTCCAACCGAGTTACCACCAGCGGCAGCACCCGTGACCAAAGAAGCGTTGGCGGAATCTGAACACGAGCTGATGGATGAGCTGCTGACCGAACCAGCGGATGCTGCGCCGGAAGAAGACGAAGCTTAAAAAATCCGGCGCTCAGCGTGTTAGGTGATCTCAAGAAAAACCCTGCTTTATCGGCAGGGTTTATTTTTTCGGCGCTACCGGCTTTGCATTCTGTTTACTGCGCCAACAGTTTTTCCATCCAACGTTGTGCTATCAATGCCTGTTCGCCACTGACTTTCGGGGTGGTCTGATTGGCGACACACTCCAGGAAATGTTCCACCATTGGGGTAAAGCCGCGTAACTCTAAGATGGTTTGCCAGCTGCCGGCGGTAGAGACACAGATCTTGCCATCCCGTTCTTCTTCCAGCCGATTGAGATCGCGAACCCGCATCACCGCGCCATGGGTGATCACTTCCAGCATCTCTGCCTGTGTTCCGGCATCCCGGTGCATGGCGGTAGTGATCAACTTATTGTCATGGCGGAACACATGGCCGGCAAAAATCAGCTCATCTTGCGCCGTCGCGTTAACCTGGCTGGCGAGCAGCGATAAATCGCCATCACACAGCCAGAGCACGGTATCCAGCAGATGCAGATAGTCATCAAACATTGTAAAACGGAGCGGGTTGCTGATGCCATGAATGCGATGTTTTTCAAAACGGACGGCAGCGGCAGCAGGCATCTGTTCTTTGATGGTTTGATAAAATGGGGCAAATCGGCGGTTAAACCCGACCATCAGGGTGCGTTGCTGTTTTTCCGCCAGTGCCACCAGGGCTTCGGCCTGATCGAGCGTATCGGCTAACGGTTTGTCGATATAAACGTGCAACCCTTTACGCAGCATATGCTCGGCGATTTCGTAGTGCGTATTGGTTGAGCTGTGAATAAACACGACGTCGCAGTTGGCCGCCAACTCATCGAGTGAGAAAAAAGCGACGAGGCGATATTGTTGGCAGAGCAGGCAGTTTTTTTGCTGATTGGGGGTATAAGTACCGACCAATTCCCAGTGTTTGGCCTGCGATAAAATCGGCAGATAGACTTTCTGCGCGATACCGCCCAGACCCACTATGCCTACCCGTAGTTTACGCATGCTGCCTCCTTTTTCTGCTTCGAAAACAGCATGGTAGAGTTACAGGTAACAGCGAGGCAAGTTGGAACTAAATTTCTGTCTGCGTTCTGTTACCTGTCTGACATTTATGCTTTTACAGTGCTGCCATGGCTTCTTTCGCCAATTGACCGATCTTGTCCCATTGCTGGTTATCAATCAGATCGGCCGGTACCATCCACGTGCCGCCACAAGCGACGACAGTTTTCAAACTAAGATATGTTTTTACGTTGTCGGGGGTTACACCACCTGTCGGCATAAATTGCACCGGATACACGGCTGACATGGCTTTCAGCATGTTTACTCCGCCCGATGGCTCGGCTGGGAAGAATTTCAACATGCGCAGACCCATCTCCATGGCTTGTTCCACCAGACTTGGGTTGTTGACGCCCGGCACGATGGCCACACCGCGTTGCTGGCAATAACGCACGGTGGTTGGGTTGAAACCGGGGCTGACGATGAAATCGACACCGGCAGCAATGGCTTCATCGACTTGAGCGGTGGTCAGCACCGTGCCGGCACCGATCAACATGTCGGGGAACGCGGCCCGCAGACGGCGAATGGCTTCTGCCGCTGCAGGGGTACGGAAGGTGATTTCCGCACTCGGCATGCCATTTTCAACTAACACGCGGCCCAAATTCACCGCGTCATCGGCGTTATTAATGGCAATAACCGGGATCACTTTCAGTGCTTGCAGACGTTCAACTAAAGTAGGCATGGTGTCTCCTGAGGAAAATTAAAGGGATGATGACGGCATCACATCAGCAGGAATAATGGCGCCGCGATGTTGGATCACGGTACCTGCCAGGCGATGCCCTTGGATGGCAGATTCAGTCACGCTGCCGTGTTGCAGACGGCGGGCCAGATAACCGGCGCTGAATGAATCACCTGCCGCCGTAGTGTCTACCACGTCTTGGGCGGCAATTTTCTGGGCCGGTACTTCTTCCCGAACACCCGATTTACTGACGATCACACAAGGTAATGAACCGCGTTTGATCACGATTTCATCCACCCCCCACGTTAAGGTGCGTTCTATCACCTCTTCCAACGGACGGTTACCCCACAGTGCCTCTTCATCATCCAGCGTCAGAAATGCGATGTCGGTGAGTGTCAGCATTTGCTGATAACTTTGCTGCGTCTCTTCACGGCTTTGCCATAAACGCGGGCGGTAGTTGTTATCAAACACCACGCGGCCACCTTGGGTGCGAAACGTAGTGAGGAAAGTAAATAAACGGGCACGGCTGGTTGGGCTCAAAATCGCCAGACTGATCCCGCTGAGATAAATCACATCCATCTGCGCGAGTTGCGTTAACACGGCGTCAGTCTGTTCGGTTTCCAGCCAATATTTGGCCGCCGCATCGCTGCGCCAGTAAGAGAAACTGCGTTCGCCATGGCTATCGGTGTCGATGAAATACAAGCCTGGCATTTTGTTCGTCAGACGTTGAACCAATGTTGTGTCGAGACCTTCTTGTTGCCAGTTATCGAGCATGGTCTGACTGAAATGGTCAGTGCCTAACGCGCTGACATAGTGCACTTTACCCTGGCGTTGCGGCAGCTGGCGGGCAAGATAAACCGCAGTATTCAACGTGTCACCACCAAACCCTTGTCGGATACCGTTATCCTGACGTTGTAGTTCCACCATGCATTCACCAATGATGGCGATGTTCAGCGTATCCATGATTTGCTCTCATGTTGAATTCGGAAAACGATCATAGATTAAACAATCAAACCTTCGTGTCAAATAAAATAAAACAATGTTTTATTTATTTTGATTCGGATTTAAAAAAAGCTGGTATATAGTCTCCGGCAAAGAAGATCAGGATAGAGGTGGTCGTGAACGATTTTTCAAAACAGCAGGATTCGGTGTCGTCGGTGCTGAAGGTCTTCGGTATTTTGCAAGCCTTGGGTGATGAACATGAGATCGGAGTAACTGAGCTATCGCAACGCGTCATGATGTCAAAAAGTACCGTCTATCGGTTCTTACAAACCATGAAGTCGTTGGGTTATGTGCAGCAGGAAGGGGAGAACGATAAATATTCGCTGACCCTTAAGTTATTCGATCTGGGTGCCAAAGCCTTACAGCACGTCGATTTGATAAAAATTGCCGATCAGCAGATGCGCTTATTATCAAAAGCGACGCAAGAGACCATTCATCTGGGGGCGATGGAAGAAGAGAGCATTGTTTATCTGCATAAAATTGATTCCCTCTATAACTTGCGTATGTATTCCCGCATTGGTCGCCGCAACCCGCTGTATTGCACTGCGATTGGTAAGGTGTTGCTGGCCTGGTTGGATGAGCAAGCGATCCGGGACATTCTGGCTCCGGTGGCTTTTGAACAAAAAACGGCACACACCTTATCGGATATTGATGCGTTGTTAGCGGAATTGGCAACGGTGCGTGAGACTGGTTTTAGTGAAGATCGTGAAGAGCAGGAAGTGGGGGTACGTTGTGTGGCGGTGCCGGTTTATGATCGATTCGGTTATGTCATGGCTGGTTTAAGTATTTCATTTCCAACGATTCGTTTTGATGAACAGCAATTGGCGCACTACGTGACCATATTACATCAGGCGGCCGCGAACATATCACAGCAGTTGGGGTTAGCGCGTTACCCATATCCGGCAATCTAGCCAAGTAATGCCAGGCGGAATCCTATTTTTGTTGCAGATAAAGATGAAATGCAAATGCAAATGATATAAATTATCATCTAAAGCTTGTGAGGATGATAATTATGCATTTCAGTGTGACGGAATTAGTGTTGATTGCCTTCATTGCCATTGTCTTATTTGGCACTAAAAAGGTTCGGATGTTAGGCGGCGATGTGGGCCATGCGATCCGTGATTTCCGTAAAGCCATGCACGAACAGCCGAAAACGGACGACAAACCAGAGGCTGTCGTTGGCGAAAAAGTAGTTAGCGAAAAACAAGGCTCGTAACGCGTGTTTGATATCGGCTTCAGCGAACTGGTTTTGTGTGCGATCGTGGCTTTGGTGGTGTTCGGGCCGGAAAAGTTGCCCGCATTATTGCGTGATATCAGCGCATTCCGGCGGCAAGTAAGCCATGTGTGGGGTAATGCGCGGCAATCATTACAAAAAGAGCTGGATACGATGGCGGCAGCGGATAAACCACAAGATCGACAGCCATGACGTTACTGACACATCTGTTGGAATTGCGCCGCCGTTTACTGCATTGCCTGTTGGTGTTGCTGGTGCTGTTTCTGCCCTTAAGTTATTTTGCCAACGAGATCTACCATCTGCTGGCCCGCCCGTTACTGGCGGTATTACCGCACGGCACCAGTATGATCGCGACCGCGGTGTCCGCTCCGTTTCTGGTGCCCTTAAAACTAACTTTGTTGGTGGTGGTGCTGCTGGCGTTACCTTATCTGCTGTGGCAGGTATGGAGTTTTCTGGCCCCAGCACTGTATCGGCATGAGCGACGATTATTAATACCGCTGCTATTTGGCAGCAATCTGCTGGTATATATCGGGTTCGCGTTTGCCTATTGGGTGGTGTTGCCGCTTATTTTTCGCTTCATGGTTGGCACCTTACCCGCTGGTGTCAGTATGGCGACCGATATCAGCAGTTATCTCGATTTTGTGCTGACGATGTTTTTCTCGTTCGGTGCCGCTTTTCAGTTACCGCTGGTGGTGGCGATCTTGTGTCGCACCGGCATTACTTCCGTGCCAACGCTAAAGGAGAAACGCCCGCATTTTATCGTGTTGGCGTTTATCGTCGGCATGTTGTTATCGCCACCAGATGTGTTGTCGCAAACCCTGCTGGCGGTACCGTTATGTTTGTTGTTTGAAGCCGGCTTGCTGCTGGCGCGCTGGTGGAAACCAGAAACCACCTTCGTCTCTGCTGAACAGCTGTCTTAAGCAGCAATTGCCAGCTGTCTGTCAGCCGATCAAGTTCAGCTTATGAAATTTAGCTTATGAAATTTAGCTTATGAAATAATAGTGCCAGCCCAAAACCGGTTAAGATCACACCGGCCCCCCGTTCTATCAGATAGAGCTGATGATTCAGCACCCGTTGCAGCCGGTGATGACCGATCAGCATGGCGAGCAGCAGATCCCAACCTAATACCGCGAAAAACATCCACACGCCGCAGAAGCCTTGTTGCCACAAGGTGACGTTATTACCCAAAATTACCGCCAGTAAGCTCATATAAAACAGCGCATTTTTCGGATTCAGTAAGGCGGAAGACAGACCAATCACAAACTGTCGGCCAGACGTTAAGGCATGAGTTTGTTGTTGTAATTGCAGTTGGCGTAGCGGGCTGCGCATGAGTTGATAGCCCAACCAACACAGATACAGCGCCCCCGTTATTTCCACCGTTGTAAATAACCAGGGTTGTTGTATCAGGCCATGCCAACCGCTAATCGCCAATAAAATATAAACCGCATTGCCGGTCGCGATCCCCAGACAGATAAAGGCACTGCCTGCTAACCGATGCCGGATGGCATGCCCGGTCAGCAGAAAGAAATCCGGGCCGGGGCTTAATAAGGCGACGAAATGGGCTAACACCAACGCGGGGAAGGCGGTTGGAATTAAATGGGAAAGTGTCAACATGGTTATCTCCACGAGTTATTCTGGAGATAAGGCTAACGATTACCGGTCAACGAATATTGTCAAAAATTGATCGGGCTTGCTGATATTGGCCGGGCGTGGCCGTGGTGTAGGCCGTGAAGGCTTTATGAAAATGGCTCTGATCGCTAAATCCGGTGGTTTGCGTGACATCGGTGATGGGCATGCCATCACGCAACAAGGCTTTGGCCAGCGTAATGCGGGCATTATCGGCAAAGGCCATCGGGGAAATACCCACTGCCTTTTTGAACCAGCGGATCAGTGTCTCTTTACTGAAATGCAATTCGTCTGCCAGTGCCTGCAATGACGGTTTGCTGCTGAGATCTTGTAACAGCCGCTGGCGCAGGTAACGTACCGCTTCGTTTTCAGCTACCGGCTCTGGCGCGGTGTGATGACCGTGATCTAACAAAGTGAGCAGGAACGAGGTAGCTTCCGCGAGCGAACATGGCTGTTCAGGCTGTTGCAGCATGGCGACAAACGATAAATAATGGGCAAACAGCCGCGGATCAGAAACAATAACCGGCTGGTAATGCAGTTGCTGGATCGGTTGGGCGTAAAGTTGCGCGAGTTGTTGCAGACACCAGTTTTTTTCGAGATACAGCATGTGGTAACTGCGGCTTTGCCCGACGACGGGATTACAGCTGTGCAGTTCATCCGGGCTGATAAAAATCAGCTGACCGGGCTGGAGGGTATATTCTTTATTTTGATAAGTAACCAGTGTGTTACCACTGACGATTGCGCCTATCGACAAGCTCGGATGGCTGTGCAGCTTATAGGCGCGATCACTGTGTTGCGTGCTGCGCAGTTCAATATGTGGCAGCTGCGGGTGTAGCCAAAAGGCTTGTTCGATATGACGCGGTTGTGACATTGCCATTCCCGGAACTAACAGGCTGACGCGAAGTGTGGCTATCGCTTAGACTACGCGAAAGTTGCTCGCCACGTCAGCATTTTTCCGGTCGTTTCGCTCCGGTGGCTCAGACCAGTGTGCGCACACCCACCATCAATAACACTAATGCCAGCGAGGTTTGTAGTAAGCGACTGGACAGTTTCGTCGCCAGCAGGCTACCCAGCAGCACCGCAGGTAATGAACCGACCAGCAGACTGACCAGCATGTGTCCGTCGACCATGCCGGTGAAGGCATAACCAATACCCGCGACCAACGCCAATGGAATGGCATGCACGATATCAGAGGCGACCAGCGTGTGAGGTTGCATACGACGTGGGTAAAGATACATCAGCAGCACACTACCTAACGCCCCAGCACCGACAGAGGTCAGTGCAACACACAAACCTAACGTGGCACCGGCGAAAACAGTGGTTTTCGGTTTAATGGCTTCCGGTTGCGCAACGGTATTCTCTGTTTGAGGGCGAATGCGTTTTAGCAGCAGTGGCGATGCAATCAGTCCAATCGCCGTCAGCACGATCAGGAAACCGATGGCTTCCGTTAACCAGCTGACTTTCTGAAATTTCATGCCGAAGTGGATCAGTGCCACGGTAATGATGGCAACCGGCAAACTACCAGACCATAAATGTTTCACGATCTGCCAGTCGATTTTTCCTGATTTGTGGTGTGCTTTGGCGGCCACTAATTTGGTAATCGAGGCAAACCATAAGTCAGTTGCTACTGCAGTAACCGGCGCTACATTAAAGAATAACAGCAAAATAGGCGTCATCATGGCGCCGCCGCCAACACCAGTCAGACCAACGACGAAGCCAGTTAAAGCACCTGCTAAGACATAAGATACGTCGATCATTACCCATCCTTAAGACGTCTACCGAAAATGTATTTCTGGATAGTGGTGAAGAGAATGAGTGCATCCTAAAGCATAAGTCTTAGATATTTATTTGCTTGTTTGTGCTAACTATTGCCACTTTTGATATATGCGAAATACCTAATTAAATTGGCAGGCCGAAAGCGTCAATAAAACCACCGCGTTAAGAGGCCGAACATGCCGAACGGTCGAGAGTGATAAACATGATGGTGGCTTATGTGGATGATTGCCGATCCATATTGTTCATGGGTATGGATCGGCATGGTTTGGTCTGGAGGTATACGACGCTGAGTCAGGTGCGGAATTTAGCAACCAGTTCACCCAGTTCATCACTGAGTACTTTCAAGTCATGGCATATCTGATTGATCAGGCCATTTTGATCCGCTACTTCGGTGGAGAGTTGAGAGATATTGACCACATTGCGATTGATTTCATTAGAGGCGAGATTTTGTTGTTCCGCCGCGCTGGCAATCTGGGTATTTCGATCGGTAATGATCAACACCGCATTGGCGATGCCTGCGAGTGCTACTTCGGTCTCTTTGGAATGTTGCTCCGTTTGTTGGGATAGAACTAATGTTTTTTGCATGCTGGCGGCGGTGGCTCGCACACCATTTTCCAGCCGGGCGATCATAGCCTGAATTTCATTGGTTGAGGCTTGTGTCTGCGTGGCTAATGTTCTCACTTCATCGGCAACGACAGCAAATCCACGGCCTTGTTCTCCGGCTCTGGCCGCTTCAATGGCTGCGTTGAGCGCCAGTAAATTGGTTTGATCGGCAATGCGTTTAATGACATCCAGTACGGAGCCAATATTATTGGTTTCCTTGACCAGATCTATGACCTCTTTGTTGGCGTCTTGTACTTCAACCGTCAGCCGTTGTATCGATGCGTGTGCCTCCTCAACAACCTTATTGCCCTTGTTGATCCGTTCTTTGGCTTCATTTGCTGCATCAGCAGCTTGCATGGTACTTGTTGCCACCTCTTTAGTGGTAGCGGTCATTTCATTCATTGCGGTTGCCACCGCATCTGTTTCATGTTGTTGCCGCTCCACATTGCGGAGACCTGTCGCCGCGGTCTTTTCCAGATGAATGGCCGCCTGATGACTGCGTTCACTGGCAGATACCACATTGCGCACCGTTTCTGCCAAATTACCGGTGAACGCATTAAATGACGATGCCAGACTAGCCAGTTCGTCATCTCCACTTTCATTCAGTTTTTGGGTTAAATCACCACCGCCCTTGGCGATCTCCCGAAGACCCTGTTCAGTTTGCTGTAAGGGCTTGAGAATACTGCGCGAAATTAACCAAGAGAAAAATGTCAGCAGGAACAGTAACGGGACAAAGAACGCAAGCACGATGCGTAATTGTTGCAGGAAAAAGGCCCAGACATCGTCCGTATATTCACCGGCGCCGATGATCCACCCCCATTCCGGTAACAGTTTCACATAGGAAACTTTGAATACCGGATCGGAAAATCCGGGTTTCGGCCAATAATAATCGACATAACCCCCATTGGGGTTGGCTTGTGCTGTATGTACAAACTCCACAAATAAACGCTTGCCTTGCGTATCTTTAATACTATCCAGTGGTTTGCCTTCCAACTCTGGTTTAGCCGTATGCATGATGGCGACGGGTTGGGCGTCATTGATCCAGAAATAATTTTTATTGCCAAAGCGCATATTTCTCAGCGTTTCTTTTGCTAAATGTTGCGCTTGTGGTCGAGTGAGCTGGCCTTGCTTTTCTTGCTGGTAAAAGTAATCGAGTGTGCCATAGGCCGCTTGCACCTGTTCCTGGATGGCTGCCCGGCGACTGGTCAGCATACCGTCGTAGGTGTAATAGAGCGTAATACTGAGTAACCCGGCAATGCCTATGATCATTAATACGACGTTCATCATCAGGCGGTGTGAGATGCGGTAATGACGTAGCAAATTCATGATTGTTACTCTTAATGAATTAGATATTTTATCTGCTATGCATTATTTCAGCCGTTCTATTTCTCATATGGCTATCAGCGATGTTGTTTGTGGTTCACTTCACGCTAATTACAACAGTGAGTCATGTTGGTGAGTGCAGACAGAAGGTAAATGGTGAATAAGGTGCAAAATGACACAGATATTTTGCAAATTGAGATGCAAATGACAGTGTCGCCACGCATTGCTGCTGCTTACTCTGCAAGGTTATTCCTCTTCTACTCCTTCACTAATTGTAATGTTCTATGATTTGAAAGGCTGTTGAATTGTTAGATGCTCGGTACATCCATGTTGTTGCGCGAGGCTGACGAAAATGGGAAAGAACCGGTTAGAAGCCTTTTTTGATGGTGTGCTGGCCATCATCATCACCATTATGGTGCTGGAAATGAAAGTGCCACACGGTGATAGCCTGGATGCATTAGTGCCTCTGCTTCCGGTGGTCTTAAGTTATGTGCTGAGTTTTATCTATCTGGGGATCTACTGGAATAACCACCATCATATGTTGCACACCTGTAAGCAGGTCACCGGGGCCATGTTGTGGGCTAATCTGCATCTGCTGTTTTGGTTGTCCCTGATCCCGTTTACGACTGGCTGGGAGAGAATCATTTTGCCCGTGTTCCTGCGGCGCTGTATGGTTTTGTACTGCTGATGGCATCGATCGCATACCGGATATTGCAACAGCAAATTATCGCCTCGCAAGGTGAACACGCCATATTGCAACAGGCGATAGGTAAAGATTGGAAAGGGCGATTATCACCCGTGTTATATGCCACGGGTATGCTATCAGCCTACTTGTCACAGTGGTTGGCGGTGGCAGTTTATATTGGGGTTGCGCTGCTGTGGCTGGTGCCGGATCGGCGGATTGAACGGATGTCCCGCTTAGAATAGCTGATTATTCCAGTCGGAAATGTTTTTCACTCAATCAACAATCATGGCCTATGGTTATAGATAGACACCGATTTAAGCATGAGTTGATGGAGCTAAACATGAACCAATCGTTAGACATGCATGCCTTAGAACAGGCATTTTTTAACGCCCGCACCTTCAATAAATTCACGTCACAAGAAGTGCCGGATGCGTTGATCGCACAATTGTATGACTTGATGAAATGGGGGCCAACCTCGATGAATTGCCAGCCGGGTCATTATGTGTTTATTAAGAGTCAGGATGCGAAACAACGACTTAAGAGTGCGCTGATGCCGGGGAATCAGGATAAAACCATGGCGGCACCCGCGACGGTGATTGTGGCATTCGACACGCAATTTTATACACACCTGCCGCTGCAATTTCCGGCTAATCCGAACGCACAAGCGATGTTCGAAGCCAACCCGGAAATGAGTCAGACTACGGCGCTGAGAAACGGCACCTTACAGGGTGGTTATCTCATTTTGGCGGCACGAATGCTGGGTTTGGATTGTGGCCCGATGAGTGGCTTTAATAATCAGGTAGTGGATGCGGAGTTTTTCCCCGATGGCCGCTACAAATCGAATTTTCTGATCAATATCGGCTATGGTGACGCCTCAGGCAATTATCCGCGCGGGCCAAGACTCGCATTTGCCGATGCGGTGGAGATTATTTAATTTATACCTGTAGCTGCGGAGAATCATCATGGCTACTAATACGATCCTGCTTCATCGTGTGTTCCGCGCAACACCAGAAAAACTCTATCGCGCTTTTTTGGATGCGGATGCGTTGGTCAAATGGCTGCCTCCGAATGGCTTTACCGCCAAAGTGCAGCATCTGGATGCTCAGGTTGGCGGCAGTTATCACATGTCGTTTACCAACTTTACCACCGGCGAGAGTCACGCCTTTGGCGGCGAATATATCGCGCTGATCCCGCATGAATGTATTCAATACACCGACAAATTTGATGATCCGAATTTACCCGGCGACATGCGAACGACCATTACCTTTAAACCGGTATTTTGCGGTACAGAGGTGTATATCGAACAGATCGGGGTGCCGGAAGTGATCCCTGTTGAAGCCTGTTATCTCGGCTGGCAGGAGTCGCTCATTTTGCTGGCTAAGCTGGTCGAAGCCGAGGTGACTAACGAACCTTAAGCTGCAGACCTCAAGCTGATTGGTGCATTACCGATGTCAGTGTATTGATGATTGACGGCATGCTTGCTCGCATCAGCTCAACAAAACGACGTAATTTGGCTGGATAAAAACGGGCGTACGGATAGACGATATACACTGGCAATGGGGCTGCTTGCCACTCTGGCAGCAGATGGATCAAACGCCCGCGCGCTATCTCTTCTGATAATAACCAGGCCGAGCCAACACATACGCCTAACCCTGTCACAGCGGCACTGCGTAAGGCATACAGGCTGTCGGTGCTCATGCGTGGCTGGATCGGAATACGTTGAATCTCACCGGTTTTTGTGTGGGTCAGTGTAATGTCATTCCGGTAGTAAGTTTGCAAGGCTAACCACGGCAGGTTGGTTAACTCGCTGGCATGTGTCGGTAGTTCGGCTCCGGCGAGTAAAGCTGGCGATGCGGCCACGATGCGCGGTACTTCGGCGAGTTTGATCGCCACCATCGCCGGATCGCGCACTTCGCCCACCTGAATGGCGCAATCGATCCCGGCGGCAATAAAGTCGGCTATCGCCCTATCATCATGTAACAGCCACTCCACGCTGATTTTTTTATGCTGCCGCAGAAAATCGGCCAATGGCGCAACTAACACTTCCTGCCCAAACGCATGTGGTGCGAGCACGCAGAGGACGCGGTTGGCCAAGCCGGCAACCGAATTCTGCTCGTGCAGCACCAGCGGCACGCCGAGCAACGCCGCCATCATGCCGC
>JAYSBB010000052.1:0-14533 GCA_041915645.1 Tolumonas sp. | reverse complement strand
CACCCAGGTGAAGTTTGCCCAGCGAAATGGACTCCAGGCGCAGCAACACTGGCTCCATCATTCGACTTGGTTGGTAAGATCTAATCTTGCGCATTAAAAATGCCGGGTTAGCCCGGCATTTTTTTCTCTGACTTTAATTCACGAGACGAGACTCATTATGTTAGACGCAAATGTAAAAACTCAATTAAAAGGCTATCTGGCCAATGTGACTCAGCCGATCGAAATCATCGCGTCCACCGATGACAGTGATTCATCTCGCGAGTTACAGTCACTGTTAGCTGACATCGTCGAACAATCTGACAAGATTTCTCTGCGCCAATCGACTGACCCAACTGCCCGCAAGCCTTCTTTTGCCTTAAACCGTATTGGTTCAGACATGGGCGTGGCATTTGCCGGTTTGCCGATGGGGCATGAATTTACTTCGCTGGTGCTGGCACTGCTGCAAGTGGGTGGTCACCCGCCAAAAGCCGATGCTGAATTGCTGGAGCAGATCCGCAATTTGCCCGGTGAATACAACTTTGAAACCTATATTTCGCTGACCTGTCAGAACTGCCCGGATGTCGTGCAGGCGTTGAATCTGATGTCAGTGATTAACCCCAAAATTCGTCACACCATGATCGATGGTGCTTTATTCCAAGATGAAGTGAACGCCCGTCAGATCATGGCTGTACCAACCGTATTCCTCAATGGTGAGGTGTTTGGTCAAGGCCGCATGAGCGCTGAAGAGATCGTTGCGAAGCTGGATATCGGCGCCTCCGAGCGCGAAGCAGCGAAGATCAATGACAAAGCATTGTTTGATGTATTGGTCGTGGGTGGTGGCCCTGCTGGTTCTGCAGCTGCCATTTATGCCGCCCGTAAAGGCATTCGTACCGGCGTCGTCGCGGAACGCTTTGGTGGTCAGGTACTCGACACCATGAGCATTGAGAACTTCATTTCGGTGAAAGAAACCGAAGGTCCGAAACTGGCCACCGCGCTTGAACAACACGTTAAAGAGTATGACGTGGATATCATGAACCTGCAGCGTGCCGCCAAACTGGAACGTAATGCTGATCATGTGGAAGTAACCCTGCAAAGTGGTGCCGTACTGAAAAGTAAATCGGTCATTTTGGCAACCGGTGCTCGCTGGCGCGAAATGAACGTGCCGGGTGAGAAAGAGTACCGCAACAAAGGTGTCGCTTACTGTCCGCATTGTGACGGCCCGCTGTTTAAAGGTAAACGTGTTGCGGTCATTGGTGGTGGTAATTCCGGTGTGGAAGCAGCCATCGACTTAGCCGGTATTGTGGCTCACGTTACTTTGCTGGAATTCGACAGCAAATTGCGCGCTGACGCAGTGTTGCAGAATAAGCTGAACAGCCTACCTAACGTCACAGTGATCACTTCGGCACTGACTACCGAAGTATTAGGTGATGGCAGCAAAGTTTCTGCACTGACTTATACCGACCGCATCACTAACGAAGCACGTAAGATTGAGCTGGAAGGGATCTTTGTGCAGATTGGTTTACTGCCGAATACCGATTGGCTGAAAGGCAGTGCGGTGGAGCTGAGTAATCGTGGTGAGATCATTGTTGGTGCCCACGGTAACACCTCTATGGAAGGGGTGTTCGCGGCCGGTGATGTCACGATTGTGCCTTACAAACAGATCATCATTGCGATGGGTGAGGGCGCGAAAGCTTCACTGGGTGCATTTGATTACCTGATCCGTTCTTCTGCACCCAAAGCTTGATTGTTGAATTAAATCAAAGCCTGCTCATATAAGATGCGCAGGCTTTTTTATTCTTAACAAAATAGTTTTCGAATTAACTCGCTATTAACAGGCCCGTATGTTCTAATCATCTTCGGCCTGTAAATCAGACCTATTTATGCCAGACATTTTGAAGTTAAGACCCCTGCCTGACCTTACCGTTTGTGCCGTTGTAGTAATATTTTCTTAGTGCCCCTCATAAGTATTGATAGATAAATCCGGCCATTATTGCCTTTTGTGGCACCAATTTATTTCTAAGGAAATGTTATGTCTAAAGTTACTGGTTCAGTAAAATGGTTCAACGAAACTAAAGGTTTTGGTTTTCTGGCTCAAGACAACGGCGGCAAAGACGTGTTCGTTCACTTCTCTGCAATCGCTTCTACTGGTTTCAAAACTCTGATCGAAGGTCAGGCTGTATCTTTTGAAATCGAAGAAGGCCAACGTGGCCCATCAGCTGTGAATGTAACCATTCGCTAGTTGATAGTTGCGCATCTTGCATGCGCAATTTCCGGTTGAGCCGGACAGAAAAAACCTGCTGTGAAGCAGGTTTTTTTATGCCTAAAAATCACCAAAGCAACCATTACAATTCGGTTAATAGCTGCGTTACATACGTTTCTAAATATTCTCTGCGCTGTTCCGCCATTTTTTTTCCTGCCGCTGTTTGCATGGTGTCAGCGACTTTATAAAGTTTCACAAAAAAATGATCGAGTGCGAATTGCATATCATCTAACTGACGGTGTTTCGCTAACGGATCATACGGGTCAAACATTTCCCGCTCCATCCGCCCCGAGGTATAAAACACCCGCGCCAGCCCGATAGCTCCTAAGGCTTCCATACGATCAGCATCTTGTAATAATTTTGCTTCCCAAGTCTCGGCGGGTAGATTTGCCGAAAAACTGTGCGCTTCGATCGCATGGCCAACCGCATTGATTTTTTCTGTAGGGAAACCCAATTCCAGCAAAATCACCGCGGCTTCTTTCGCGGCCAGACGTGAACTTAAGTGCCGATCGGGGTGGTTTTTCGGCAGACTGATAATATCGTGCAGATAGGCAGCGGCCAGTAATACCAGCTCATCGCCTTGCGAGCTTTCTACTTGATTTAGTGTGCGAGCGGTTTTCCAGACCCGGCGAAAATGGGCAATATCATGCGCACCATCGGTTTCGGTATGGTGTTGTTCCAGCCAGTTTTCCAGTTGTTGTTGCCAAAAACGTAATAAATTTTCAGTGTCAGAAGTCATATTTGTTGGGGTCTTAGTCAAAGAGTGTGTCTGTTGATACGCAAGAGTGGTTATGACAGCTTTTTAAAATGGTTAATTTCTTCCATCAGCCATCGGATGAACAATTTCAATTCCTTGTGCTCCCGCGAACGTGGCGGCATTACGAGATAATAAGAAAATGGGCTTTTCAGTTCCTGCGGAAAAGGCTGACATAACATGCCGGATGTTAACTCCTCCATGACCAGGCTTTTGCGGCCCAAGGCAATGCCTTGTCCGGCCATTGCGGCTTTGATCATCAGACTACCATCAGAAATGGTCAGATAACGTTTTGGCTGCAGCTCGGGTTTGCCGGCCAATTTCAGCCAACCTTCCCAGTTAAAATAGTCAGCAGAGTTATCGCGAATTAATACCTGTTCAGTCAAATCATCCAGTGTTAGGTTCTGCCGATAACTACAATTCATCACTGGAAAAATATAGTCATCCAGTAAATGTTTAGTGATGAGATCGGGGTAATCCCCCCGACCATAGCGGATGCCAGCATCAATATTCGAACGGCCAAAATCAACCTGTTGTTCGGTCATCGACAGACGTAATTCGATCTCCGGATACTGTTCACTAAACCGATCTAACCGGGGGATCAACCAATTACTGGCAAAAGAGGGTAATACTGAAATGGTCAGTGTTTTTTGATCCGGCTGCATTGCCTGATTCCAGCCATATTCCAATTCGGAAAACCCCTTTTTTAAATTATTCCGCAAATTTTCCGCCTGCGCGGTGGGTTGTAACGCGCGGGTCTGCCGGATAAACAGTGGCCCAATATCTGTTTCCAATTGCTTAATATGTTGGCTCACGGCGGATTGTGTCATATAGAGTTTTTCTGCCGCCAGACTGAAAGAGCCGGTTTGCAGCACGACATCTAAAACATACAACGATTTCAACCGGTGGAATAAAGTCGACATATAAGTTTATCTTATGATTGGCTTAGTTAATCTGGTTTGTCTGCACCATTGTCGTTACTTATGCTGTTACCCATCTGAGTAACACGCAGCAGGGAGTAAGCGGCTATGCAGATTAATGATACAAAATCAGTCACTAAAACGCTGAGTTTTTTTATTGTCGTCTATGACTATCTATTAGTAAAACTAAAAAAATGCCTTCTGGTGTACAAGCAATGGCATGAAAATAAACGCACGCGTGTTTACCTTGCTGAAATGTCGCCACATCTGTTGAAAGATATTGGTATTACGGAGTCTGAGCGTCAGGCAGAATTGGCAAAAAAATTCTGGCAGGAATGATGATGTGAAACCCTTTGCAGCGGATCACAGAACAAAATTTTTTGATGGTACACGCTTAGGGGCTGTTGATCTTTCGAGGCGAATTATTGAGCGGCATGGCGAATTGATATAATCACTTTCGCCAAAAAACAATTCACACCAAATTACCATGCCTCGAATAATGCTAACAGATGAATACTGGTCAACGCTATCCAGACTCATGCTTGAAACCGGTCGAGTCTATAACAAACCTGAACATCGGATGACACTTGAAGGTATTTTGTACCGAATGCGGGTTGGTTGTCCGTGGCGCGATATACCCCGCTCTTTTGGAGACTGGAACACGATTTATCGTCGTTTCAATCTTTGGTCAAAAAAAGGTGTTCTTCTTCAATTATTTACTACGCTAAAGCAATCATCTGATCCCGAATGGGAATTTATCGACGGCAGCATTGTCAGGGCACACCAGCATGCCACGGGGGCCGCCACACGGGAGTGCGAATCGATTGGTAAAAGTCGAGGTGGAAATACCACCAAGATACATTTAGCCGTGGACAGTTATGGCTTACCCATTGATTTTCTGCTCACCGGCGGTGAGGTTCACGACAGCAGAGCGGCGCCAGAATTGATAGCGCGTTTACCTGATGCCGATTTTGTTGTGGCGGATAAAGGTTACGACAGTGAAGCAATCCGGGAGTTGGTCAGGAAAAAGAACGGTAAACCGGTGATCCCGAGGAAATCGAATTCAAAGCTCGGTAATGCCGATATCGATTGGTGTTTATATAAATATCGGCATTTAGTCGAGAATGCGTTTGCGCGACTGAAACATTATCGTGCCATCGCAACGCGATATGACAAATTAGCACGAAACTATGCCAGCACATTGGCTCTGGCCTGTTGCATGATGTGGTTGCCGATGTGAAATGCATGAAATGTAATCAGCAAAGATCAACAGGCCCTAGTTGCGAAGCCAATTGATTCTGTATTTTGCCGGGGAAACACTCATGAAAAAACATGTCTTACTGAATGCGCCGTTGTCGCATGTGATCGCTACGCTGGGTCATACCGACCAACTGGTTGTTTGTGATGCAGGGTTACCTATTCCCGCAGCGCCAGAACGGATCGATTTGGCGGTGAGTCGGGGTGTGCCGAAATTTATGGATGTGGTGCAGGCTGTGACCGCTGAAATGCAGATCGAACGGGTGATCATGGCACACGAATTTGCCGAGGTGAGCCCGGCATTACACATTGAGTTACTTGCCCATCTGGAACATATTGCGAAAGAGCAGGACAGAACCATCAGCTTCGATTATGTCAACCATGATGAATTTAAGCAGATGACGCATTTAACTCGGGCTGTGGTGCGCACGGGGGAATGTACGCCGTATGCCAACGTGATTTTTGTCTCCGGCGTGGTGTTTTAATAAACTGAAGATGTATGAAAGTCAGTAAGTCACATCTTCTTATAACGTATTTTTCCTCGCCAGCATGATAACGCCAGACCCATAACGCTGATCAGTAACTGATAGGTGTTGTGGGTTTTTCATTTAATACCCTTCACTCATTATTCTTGCTTATCGCCTTTTGCGAATACGATTCACTTAAATCTCTTCATCGAAACGTTTCGATGGTGATCACAATTATAAATAAGGCGGCTGGAAAAGCAGGATGTTCTGGCTAACACTGTTTATGCAGTACATGACCTCGCTGATTTTATTTCTACTGTTTACTTATCCGGAGAGCCGGCTCATGAAAAAACATGCTTTGCTGAATGCACCTTTATCTCATGTGATCGCCACGATGGGGCATACCGATCAGCTGGTGGTCGGTGATGCAGGGTTACCGATTCCTGCTGCGCCAGAGCGGATCGATTTAGCGGTAAGTCAGGGTGTGCCGCGCTTTATGGATGTGGTGCGCGCGATCACCGAAGAGATGCAAATCGAGCGCGTGATCATGGCGCGTGAGTTCACGGAAGTGAGCCCAGCGTTGCATGCAGAATTACTGGCACATTTGCAACACATCGCTGAGACCCAAAACAAAGCTATTGTTTTCGATTATGTCAGCCATGAAGAGTTCAAGTTAGCCACCCATACCAGCAAAGCCGTGGTCAGAACCGGAGAATGTACGCCGTATGCGAATGTGATTTTTGTTTCTGGCGTCGTGTTCTAGGAGGCCCTATGCAGCCCTTGCTACAGATGCAAAGCATCGACAAGCAGTTTCCCGGCGTGAAGGCTTTATCGGGGGCGACACTGAGCGTTTATCCCGGTCGAGTCATGGCGTTACTGGGAGAAAACGGTGCCGGTAAATCAACACTGATGAAAGTATTAACCGGGATTTATAGCAAGGATGCTGGGTCGATTCATTACCAAGGTCAGGAAGTTTCGTTCTCTGGACCGAAACAGTCGCAAGAGGCGGGGATCAGCATTATCCATCAGGAATTAAATCTGATTTCCGGTCTGACTATTGCGGAAAACATTTTTCTGGGCCGTGAATTTGTTACCCGATTAGGTCGGATCGACTGGAAAAAGATGTACGACGAAGCTGATAAATTATTGGCGCGTCTGAAAGTGCCACACTCCAGCCGCAAGCTGGTCGGCGAGCTTTCCATTGGTACTCAGCAGATGGTGGAAATTGCCAAAGCACTCAGTTTTTCTTCTCGCGTCATCATCATGGATGAACCCACCGACGCGCTGACCGATACCGAAACAGAAGCGCTGTTTTCGGTGATCCGCGAGTTGCGAGCAGAAGGGCGTGGCATTGTTTACATTTCCCATCGCTTAAAAGAGATTTTTGAGATTTGCGACGATGTCACCGTGTTACGTGATGGCCAGTTCATTGCGGAACGCACCGTCGCGTCACTGGATGAAGATGCGTTAATCGAAATGATGGTGGGGCGTCGACTGGAAGAACAATATCCGCGCCTGACCATTCCACACGGTGAATTGCGTTTACAGGTTAACGACTTTTCCGGTGCGGGCGTAAAAGAAGCGTCGTTCTCATTGCATGGTAGTGAAATTCTGGGGGTCTGCGGTCTGATGGGCGCAGGTCGCACCGAATTGATGAAATTGATTTACGGTGCTTATGCCAAAACAGAAGGTGAGTTGGTGCTTGATGGTGAACCTTTAACCATCAACTCAACACAAGATGCGCTGGATAATGGCATTGTTTATATCTCGGAAGATCGCAAAGGCGATGGGCTGGTGTTAGGCATGTCGGTCAAAGAAAACATGACGCTGACCGCACTCAACTATTTCAGCTCAATCTGGGGTATCAAACATGCGGCGGAACAGCAGGCGGTGAGTGATTTTATCCGTCTGTTCAATATCAAAACCCCGACCATGCAGCAGCCAATCCGCCTGTTATCGGGTGGCAATCAGCAAAAAGTAGCGATTGCCCGAGGGCTAATGACGCGACCTAAAGTATTGATTTTGGATGAGCCTACGCGCGGTGTGGATGTGGGCGCTAAAAAAGAAATTTACCAGCTGATCAATCAATTTAAGCAAGAAGGCTTAAGCATCATTCTGGTCTCTTCAGAAATGCCGGAGGTTCTCGGCATGAGTGACCGGATCTTGGTGATGCATGAAGGAAAGATATGCGGTGAATTTGATCGCGCTGACGCGACGCAAGAACGACTGATGGCCTGTGCCGTCGGTAAGAAAGAAGGACAACAAGCAGCATGAGCACTCAAACCATGAACGCCAAATCTACTTCTGATACATCCCGTTGGTTCAGTAAACAATGGTGGTTAGAGCAAAAAGCACTGATTGCACTGTTGATACTGATTGCGGTGGTGTCTGTCTTAAATCCCAATTTTTTCACGGTCGATAATTTACTGAATATTCTGCGTCAGACCTCAGTGAACGCCATTATGGCAGTCGGCATGACACTGGTGATCCTGACTGCAGGGATTGATCTGTCGGTCGGTTCGGTGCTGGCGTTATGCGGTGCTTTTGCGGCAAGTATGCTGGATAAAGAGCTGCCGATCTTACTGACTGTGCCAGCGGTGTTAGTGGCCGGCGCGTTATTAGGTGGTGTCAGTGGTGTCATCATTGCCAAGGGGCGGGTACAGGCATTTATTGCCACCTTAGTCACCATGACCTTGTTGCGTGGCGCGACGTTGGTCTTCACCGATGGCCGCCCTATCAGTACCGGTTTTTCAGATGCTGCTGATGCATTTGCCTGGTTTGGTACTGGTTATCTGTTCGGTATTCCGGTGCCAGTCTGGTTGATGGCGGCGGTGTTCGCCACCGTCTGGTATCTGCTCAATCACACTCGTATTGGTCGCTACATTTATGCCTTAGGTGGTAATGAAGCGGCGACCAGTCTCTCCGGTATCAATGTTGACCGGATCAAAATCATTGTCTATGCCGCTTGTGGTTTCTTGTCTGCGCTGGCCGGGATCATCGTCACCTCCCGTTTGTCATCCGCACAACCCACCGCCGGTACAGGCTATGAACTGGATGCTATCGCTGCCGTTGTTCTGGGCGGTACCAGTCTTGCTGGTGGTAAAGGACGGATCTCGGGAACCCTGATCGGTGCTTTCATTATCGGCTTCTTAAACAATGCGCTTAACCTGCTCGATGTCTCTTCTTACTTCCAGATGATTGTCAAAGCGACAGTGATTTTGCTGGCAGTGTTGATTGATCACAAGAGCAGCAAATAACCCCCCGAATCGAGGAACAAAGCTATGAACATGAAAAAGTTAGCAATTCTGGTTTCTGCTGTGGTGTTGAGTAGTTCAGTATCCGTTTCCGCTATGGCGAAAGACACCATGGCGCTGGTGGTTTCCACCCTGAATAATCCGTTCTTTGTAACGTTAAAAGATGGCGCGGAACATAAAGCCAAAGCCTTGGGTTATGACTTGCTGGTGCTGGATTCACAAAATGACCCGGCGAAAGAGCTGGCTAACGTGGAAGACTTAACAGTTCGTGGGGTCAAAGTGCTGCTGATCAATCCGACCGATTCGGATGCCGTAGGTAATGCGATTGCGATCGCCAACAAAGCCAAACTGCCAGTGCTGACACTCGACCGTGGTGCGAACAAAGGCACGGTAGTGAGTCATATCGCTTCCGATAATATCGCGGGCGGTAAAATGGCGGGTGATTTCATTGCGGCCAAACTGGGTGAAAAAGCCAAAATCATTCAATTGGAAGGGATCGCTGGGACTTCAGCTGCACGTGATCGTGGCGCCGGATTCAAACAAGCAGCTGATGCCCATGGCTTCCAGATGCTGGCCAGCCAACCGGCCGATTTCGATCGTACTAAAGGTCTGAACGTCATGGAAAACCTGCTGTCAGGGCATGGTGATGTGCAGGCGGTGTTTGCACAAAACGATGAAATGGCCTTAGGTGCGGTACGTGCGCTGCAAGCTGCCGGTAAAGACAAAGTGCTGGTGGTCGGTTTTGACGGCACCGACGATGGCGTAAAAGCCATTCATAAAGGCAAAATGGCTGCTACTGTGGCACAACAACCTGATCAAATTGGTGCCATTGGGGTTGAGACCGCCGATAAAGTGCTGAAGGGGCAAACTGTACCGGCCAGCATTCCTGTGCCACTCAAAGTTGTGTCTAAATAATGTCAGCCAGTACCCGCCTTTGTGCGGGTACTTTTTTATTCAGATGAACATTTATTGCGGCTGAAGTTGATTGGAGCTGAATATGAGTAAAAAACTGGTCGTTCTCGGCAGCGTGAATGCCGATCACGTATTATCTGTTCCTCGCTTTCCTAAACCTGGTGAAACGCTGGTTGGTAGCGGTTATCACATTGCTTACGGTGGGAAAGGGGCCAATCAGGCCGTGGCGGCAGGAAGAACCGGCGCGGATATTGCGTTTATTGCTTGTGTGGGCAGTGATGATATTGGTGTCCGCATGAAAGAACAGTTTGTTATTGATGGTATTGATACCCAAGCGGTGATGGCGATTGAGGGCACCACAACCGGTGTTGCCATGATTTGGGTTTCGGCGGAAGGTGAAAATTGTATCGGTATTTCTGCAGGGGCGAATGCTGAGCTGACACCAGAACGTTTACAGCCGCATTTACCGTTAATTAGCGAAGCTGATGTGCTGCTGATGCAACTGGAAAGCCCGCTGAACACGGTAGAATTAGCGGCACAAACGGCTAAAAAAGCGGGTACGCAGGTGATCCTCAATCCCGCACCGGCTCAAGCATTACCGGAATCTTTATTGCAGGCGATCGATGTGATCACACCCAATGAAACCGAAGCGCAGGCATTAACAGGAATTGTGGTAGAAACAGAGGCCGATGCGCAAAGAGCAGCTGACGCGTTGCATGCTTACGGTATCAAAACCGTATTGATCACCCTCGGCGCCCGTGGTGTCTGGGTCAGTGAACAGGGAAAAGGTGAATTAATCCCCGGTTTTCGTGTACAGGCGCTCGACACGACAGCAGCGGGTGATACCTTTAACGGCGCGTTAGTTACCGCGCAGTTAGAAGGGTTACCAATGGCACAGGCCATTCGTTTTGCCCATGCTGCCGCGGCAATTTCAGTGACACGTTCAGGCGCACAGCCTTCAATTCCACTTCGGTCTGAGGTTGATGCATTTTTAGCTGCAAGGAGTTAGCAGTTTTGGCCACCATGAAAGATGTCGCCCGCTTGGCGGGTGTTTCAACCTCCACGGTTTCACATGTGGTAAACAATACCCGCTTCGTCAGCGACGAAATTCGCGAGCGTATTCTGAAGGCGGTGGCCGATCTTAACTATTCACCTTCTGCCTTAGCGCGCAGTTTAAAACTCAATCAAACCCGAACGCTGGGTATGATGGTGACGACATCCAATAACCCGTTTTTTGCGGAAGTGGTCGCTGGCGTAGAGCGTATCTGTTATCAGCGTGGTTATACCTTGGTGTTGTGTAATACCGAAGGTGACCCGGAACGTTTAAGCCATAATCTCGAAGTGTTGTTGCAAAAACGCATAGATGGGTTGTTATTGATGTGCACCGAAGTGCGTTCGGCATCATCTGAGGTTTTTGGCCGGCATCCACCGGTACCTATGGTGGTCATGGATTGGGGGCCGTTAGGCAGTGCGGCCGATCAAATCCAGGATAATTCCGAACACGGCGGTTATCTTGCCACACAACATCTGATTGCACAGGGTCATCGCCGGATTGGGCTGATCACCGGCCCTCGCAACAAACTCCCCGCACAACGCCGTCTGGATGGTTATTGTCAGGCATTACAGGAAGCTGATATTCCATTCCGGCCCGAATATGTGGTCGAAGGCGATTTTGAATTTGCGGGCGGCATTAGCGCGATGCAGCAATTATTAAGTTTGTCTGAGCGCCCGACAGCCGTGTTTGCAGGCAATGATGTTTCGGCGGTGGGGGTCTATCAGGCGTTATATCGTGCCGGTTTGCGGGTGCCGCAGGATATATCGGTCATTGGTTATGATGATATTGAACTGGCCCGTTATTTGACACCGCCGTTAACTACGATCCATCAGCCGCAGGAAGAACTGTGTCGGCAGGCGGTTGATACGCTGCTTGAACGTATTCAGGGCGCGGATGATGCGCCAAGGATCATCTCTCTGGAGCCTACGCTCATCCAGCGAGAATCTGTCTATTGTATTAAAAGATCTTAAAAACGATCCGGTTAGATCGATCGGATCTTAAACCTCGCCTGTGTTATGCCGATAACCAAAGAGCAATCTGGTATCTGCATGTTGTACTTGGGAGAGGTTATGCGTATTACCCAGCAAACATTGTCACTAAAGACCAGCTATGACCATCAGCAGGAATCGGTACTTAAACAGGAAGTTTTACCCACGTTAGCCAAACCTGGCCAACAGGATGTTAAAGTCGAAGTCAGTCTGCAACAACGCGATGCGCTGGGGGTCAGTCTCAGTCGCCGCGATCTGCAAAAAGCGGCAGAGCAAAATCGTCAGCAACAACCTGCAAATACTACGATCGCATTACCTGCCAGCAATGCGGCAGTTAAAAAAAATAGCACAGATCCCGTACCACCAGCCTCTTCAGGCGCGACCTCAAGTCAGAAAACGTCGGAGGAATTATCCGATGATGATCTATCTTTAGACACTCATACCCGTCTCATCAAAATGATGATAGAAGCAATGACGGGTAAGAAGATCAAATTGATGCAACCGATTCAGCACACCAGTGCAACAGAGCCATCATCAACCGCCTCGAATGCACCAACGACGGGTAATCAATCAACACCTGCTGAACCTGACCATCAGGTTCGCATCACCGAATACACTTCAGAAAGTGAACGATTACGTTTTGCTGCCAGTGGCGAAGTGCAAACGGCTGATGGCCGGACGATCAAACTGCAATTAGGTTTTGCCATGTCATATCAGGACATAACGTTGTCGGAGCGTTTAACCAAACAATCGGCGTTAAAAGATCCGCTGGTACTCAATCTGGATAGTCAGTTTGCTGATCTCAAAGAGGCGCGTTTTAATTTCGATATCGATAGCGATGGTACGCAAGATTCATTACCTACATTAGCTAACGGTTCTTATTTTCTGGCGCTGGATAAAAATAACAATCAACAAATCGATGATGGCAAAGAGCTGTTTGGTGCGCAAAGTGGCAATGGTTTTGTTGAACTAGCGCAATATGATGAAGACGGTAACAGCTTTATTGATGAAGGTGACAGCATTTATGGTCAGCTCTCTGTCTGGCGTCCAGGAAAAGGCTTAGTGGCATTAGCCGATGTTGGTGTTGGTGCTATCTATCTGCATCCCGTTGAGACACAGTTTCAGAATATGGGTAGTGATAGTGAAGGGGGAAATTTAGGGGTATTACGTTCCAGTAGTGTTTATTTAAAAGAAGATGGTACGGCTGGCACGGTGCAACAGCTTGATCTTCGTGCATAAAACTATCTGCTAGTTTTGTTTAAGGTGATCTTTTTGGCCATCCCGCACGTTCTATTCTGAGCGTAATTTTCCCCTGGGTCGGAGTTAAAAGTAATGAATAATAAAAATCGGATCATTGCGGCATGTTGTCTGAGTATGTTGCTGATCCCGTTGAGTTGGGCTGATACCAAGGCTGCTGTTGTACCCGTGAAAAAAGAAGTTTCCGCACCGGTTATTTTGTCTGTTGCTGGCTCACAAGCTGCCGATTTTACGCTGGCGCAGTTACAAGCGTTGCCACAAAAGACCGTAGTCACGACAACGCCTTGGACGGAAGGTTCGCACACCTACACCGGCGTTTTATTGCGTGACTTGCTGGATAAACAAGGATTACAAAAAGCGACCAAACTGAATGCCAAAGCACTGAATGATTATGTCACGACCATCACCGTGTCTGATGTTTATAAATATGATGTGCTACTGGCACTGACTCAAGATGGTAAATTACTAACTCGTCGTAACAAAGGGCCGGTGTGGGTTATTTATCCCTTAAGCCAGCATCCTGAACTGGATAAACCTACCTATCACAGTGCGATGATATGGCAATTACGCACTATCAGTGTGAGTAATTAATGGGGGGATATTCTAAATTTATTGTACTGGGGCTGCTGATTATTAGTATGGTGATTGGCATGTTCAGCTCCCTTTACTCTTTTCAGGAAGTGTCGCAGCGCATTACCACGCATTCGACACTGAGCGCATGGTCGTTGGCGCAACTTGAGCTGGAATATCAGAAATTATGCACAGAATTACAGCTGTATCGCGCGGGTAAAAGTTCCGCAGAGAATCTCTCACTATCTTATGATTTGGCTTGGAACCGGATGGATGTGTTTCTGCATGGTTCCGAAAGTGCTGCCGTTCGAAGTCAATTCGGTGCCGAAGCGCTGATCAAAAAAGTGTTTGTTTTACTTCAGCAACATGAGTCGCTGATTGAAAATTTACCTCCCTTCGATTCCCCTGAACTATCAGCATGGGAAGAACAATTACTGACCTTACAGCCAGACATTCGCCAGCTCATGATTCAGAATTTTACTGGGCCTGGTGCTACTCGTGGCATGGATTCTATCGAGGCGACAGTTAAGCATATTTCCTGGGTGTTAGCGGTAGTGGCTCTGCTTAGTTTTCTGATGAGTTATCTGCTATTTCGCGAATCCAGACAGCATTGGTTTTTATCATTACACGATCCTTTAACAACCTTAACGAACCGGGCGCATTTTTTAACGTTACTTAAAGAGCGTTGTTATCAGGCGAGCGTAAAGCGGCAAGCCCTGAGTTTGTGTGTTTTAGATATCCAGCGCTTCAATGAAGTTAATGACCTGTTTGGTTATCAAAACGGTGATGCCTTGCTGCAAGGTATTGGCCGTATTCTGCGTCAGCGATTTGGCAAGACGGCCTTAGTTGGTCGCACTGGG
>JAYSBB010000051.1:0-15047 GCA_041915645.1 Tolumonas sp. | reverse complement strand
CCCATGCCGAACACAGAAGTGAAACGTTGTAGCGCCGATGGTAGTGTGGCATTCGCCATGTGAGAGTAGGACACTGCCAGGCTCCTAAATTGAAGAAAAAGCAAAAACCCCGCAATGCGGGGTTTTTTGTTGTCTGAAATTCAGCAAATCCGACATTAAAACATCATTTACGGCCAAGTAAGGCGGCACAAATAAAGAATTTTGTGTCACCGTTGGTGTCTTTTTTAATCCGAGCTAAGACCCTTTTTTTATCAATATCAACTAATTCCCAATCATCGCGCCGTGAGTGGGGCGATTTAGCACCGATACACATCAGATATTCCATGAAAAGGTGGGCATTTTTTATTTCGGTTAAATTTGAATCCATACTCTTCTAGCTCCTATCCGGTATAGCAAATACACTGATGTTGTCATTGCTACTATTTGAGAGTTCGGAATCATAGTTGTCGTCGTAAACCAAGTTCTTATATGACGTACTATGCATTTAGCGGACATTCTTATTATGTTATGGAATATCTCTTTCGTGCCTGCTCAATTGAGCTTAGCTGTAGTTTTGTCATTCATCAAAAGAATATATTTACGATAATATAGGCTGATTTTAAATAAAGCCTCAAATGAGGCTATTCGCTGATGTTTGCTACAGAAGCATCAAGCAGGGTAAGTATATCTTGCGGTGCAATTTCGACGGAAACCCCGCGCTTGCCACCACTCACCAAAATAGAGGTCTGTGTTAGTGCACTCTCATCCAGTAATGTTTTTGATGCTTTTTTCTGTGCAAAGGGACTAATACCACCGACTTTATAGCCGGTTAAGCGTTCAGCATCTGCTGGTAACATCATGGCTACTTGTTTTAAATGTACAGCTTTTGCCGAGGCTTTCAGATTTAAGCGCATGCTTACTGGAATGATTGCGGTGATGGTTTGTTTTTCATGCTGCAATAAGAGCGTTTTAAATACTTTAGCTTCTTCCATACCGAGTTGATGAGCGCAATGTTTACCAAAATCATCACTGACATTGCATTCATAGGTATGTACTTTAAATTCGGCACCAATATGTTTTAAGAAGCGAATAGCGGGTGTCATTTCAATCTCCTTGTTAATTGATCATGAAATAAAAAAGGCCGGGAAGTCCCGGCCTTTGTATTGTTTGCTAGCCTGTATTTCGCATACCGGCAGCGATACCGGCAATGGTGACCATGAGGGCTTGGTCAACCTGCGGATGTACTTCATCAGGATTAGCGCGGGAACGATGCAGCAATTCTACCTGAAGCACGTTCAATGGATCGGTGTACGGATTACGCAATTTGATTGACTCTTTGATCCATGGCTGTTCATCCAGCAGTTCACCGCGTTTAGGGCGCAGTTGTAGAATCACATTGATAGAATCTTGCAGTTCCTGACGTAAACGCTTACCTAATGGCCAGAGATTTTCTGGCGCAAGACGCAAGTCATAATATTCGGCTAACCAAAGATCAGCTTTCAAGAACACCATTTCTAACATTTCGAGTCGGGTGCGGAAGAATGGCCATTGTTGATCCATTTCTTTCAGTACACCTTCTTTACCATCATCAATCACGGCTTGCAGCGCGACATGCGCGCCTAACCATGATGGCAGCATCAGACGGTTTTGTGTCCAGGCGAAGATCCATGGAATCGCGCGCAGTGATTCCACGCCTCCATTTGGTTTACGTTTTGATGGACGGGAACCCAGTGGTAATTTGCCCAATTCCATTTCCGGTGTTGCAGCGCGGAAATAAGGGACAAAATCCGGTTCATCACGCACTACACTGCGATAATGCTGACAGGAAATTTCTGACAGCTTATCCATCACGTCGTACCACTCTGCTTTAGGCTTCGGTGGTGGCAGCAGGTTAGCTTCCAATACGGCGCTGGTGTAAAGCTTGAAGTTATGGATCGCCACTTCGGGTAAACCAAATTTAAAGCGGATCATTTCACCTTGTTCGGTGACACGGAAACCACCTTTCAGCGATCCCGGTGGCTGCGACAGAATTGCCTGATGCGCTGGTCCACCGCCACGGCCGATAGTACCACCACGACCGTGGAACAGGGTCAGTTTCAGATCTTCACGCTCAGCGATGGCAACCAACTCTTCCATGGCACGATATTGGGCCCAACCGGCGGACATCATACCTGCGTCCTTCGCCGAGTCGGAGTAACCGATCATGACGTATTGCTGGCCACGGATATAGTTACGATACCATTCCACGGACAACAGACGATTTAATACCGCTGCAGCATTTTGTAGATCGTTTTGTGTTTCGAACAGTGGCGCAATTGGCATCTGGAACTTGCAGCCGACTTCTTTCAGCAGCAGTTGTACGGCTAATACATCCGATGGTTGACGTGCCATCGAGATGATATAGATCCCGAAAGCATCGGGGTCGGTCTGCGCAATAACACGACAAGTATCGATAACCTCTTGCGATTCCGCACTTGGTTGCCAGTTGGCTGGCAGCAATGGACGACGTGACTCCAGCTCTCTTAACAAGAACTCTTGTTTTTCGCTTTCGTTCCATTGTGCGTAATCACCCAGCCCTAAATATTGCGTCAGTTCAGAGCAGACTTGACCGTGACGCTCACCATCCTGACGGATATCCAGTTTCAGCAGATTGATACCGAAACAGGCCAGTTTACGCATAACGTCGAGTAACATGCCATCGGCAATGATACTCATTCCGCATGCTTGCAATGAGCGGTAGCAGAGCTCTAATGGTTCGCGCAGTTGCTCGGTACGGGTGATCAAATCGCGGTTTTCAGTGTATTGGCCCTGTAACTTCGCGGTAACTGCCTGCTGTGTTTCACGCAATGCATCACGAACACCACGTAACATTTCACGATATGGTTCGCCACATTCACCCACACGTTGACGTAATTCGTCATTACAGTCCGTCATCGAGAGTTCAGAAACCAGTTCCTGGATATCGGTCAGGAACAGATTGATAGCGACCCAGCGCGACAGCAATAAAACTTCCTGTGTCACCTTGGAAGTAACAAACGGGTTACCATCGCGGTCCCCACCCATCCATGAAGCAATGCGGATCGGATGCGCATGCAATGGCAAACGAATACCAAAATTTTCCTGTAAGCGGTCATCCAGTTTGCGTAAAAATAATGGAATGGCAGGCCACAAGTTGTTTTCAATAACCGCAAAACCCCATTTTGCTTCATCAACTGGTGTTGGACGTTGCTGACGAATTTCGTTGGTGTGCCACGACTGATTGACCAGCTGCTCAATGCGGTGCTGGATAAATTTGCACTCGCGAGGCGTCAGATCCTGCAGTTCCAATTCTTCCAAACATTCGTTCAGTTGCACGTGTTTATGAATCAGCGTGCGGCGAGTGACTTCGGTTGGATGTGCGGTCAGAACCAGTTCGATGTCCAGTTCGCAAACGGTATCAATGATTTCCTGTTCAGACAGGTTAGCGTTTTTCAGTTTATCGAACAGTTCGTCCAATGGATCTGGCGTGGTGTGTAATTCACTCTGACGGGACATGGAGTGAAACTGTTCAGCGACGTTGGCCAGATTAAGAAATTGGCTGAATGCGCGCGCGACAGGCAATAGTTCGTCATCGCTCAGGTTTTGTAACGTAGATATCAGTTTTTGTCGGTCTTCTTCGTTACCCTGACGGGAAGATTTAGCCAGCTGACGAATATTCTCGATCTTGTCGAGAAATTCCTCGCCAAGATGTTCCTTGATGGTCTTGCCCAGCAGTTGGCCAAGCATGCCAACATTACCGCGCAATGCCGCGTACATATCATTCATTATGTCGTCCTTACAATAATAGCGGGGCATACAGCAAGTACCCCGCGAGCAGTTCCAATTATCAGTAATCTTGTTGGCAGATCAACGAGTGAACGCCTTAAAAATGCAAAAAAGTGCACTGTTTTGGTTATAAACAGAAACGCTGCACCAAATGGCGGATCAATTCCGTTGTTGGTTTAACAAAGGATAGATCAAGGTATTCATCTGGCTGGTGTGCCTGAGTAATGTAGCCGGGCCCCATCACAATCGTTTCGCAGCCGAGCTGTTGAATAAACGGTGCTTCAGTACAGTAATTTACAACTTCGGCCGGATGACCACTCAGCACTTCGGCCTCTTTAACCAGTAATGAATTTTCATCGCAGCCATATGGTGGCACCGGTTCGTGCAGATGTTCGAGACTAATAGCACCCGGATATTCCGCTTCTACCGGCGCTAAATGGCGTTTTAACTCGGCAATTAAATCTTCCGGCATGACACCGGGAATGGGGCGTAAATCGATACACAGTTCGCAGCCACCACAAATACGGTTAGCGCTGTCGCCGCCATGAATACTGCCCAGATTTAACGTCGGGTAGGGCACATCAAAATGAGCATTGTTATATTTCTGCTTTAATTCCTGCTGCATTACCAGCACTTTGCTTAGCACTTTATGCATGATCTCGATGGCATTGATACCATTCGCCGGGTTCGATGAATGTCCGCTTTTGCCTGTCACTCTGATCGCCTCAGACATGTGACCTTTATGCATAAATACCGGCACTAACCCTGTTGGTTCGCCAATCACCGCATAATCTGGGCGGATTGGGTGGGCATCGGCAATCGCTTTCGCGCCAGCCATGCTGGTCTCTTCGTCAGCGGTCGCCAGAATACGTAATGGTTTTTTCAGCTGAGTTAAGTCGATATCTTTTAATGCTTCGGCAATAAAGACAAAAAAGCCTTTCATATCGATGGTGCCGAGACCATAAATGCGATCACCTTCTTGCGTTAGCTGGAATGGGTCTTTCTGCCAACGTCCGGCATCAAAAGGTACGGTATCAGTGTGACCGGCAAGGAGCAGCCCACCGTCACCACTACCAATGGTCGCGATCAGATTCAGTTTTCCTGTTGTGCCTGGTACCGGCGTGATATCGATCTGCATACCAAATTGTTCAAACCACGATGCCAGCAGTTCGATTACACCTTTATTACTCTGATCCCAGGCAGGATCTGTGCTGCTGATCGACGGCTGCGCGATAATATCGCGGTACATCTGAAAAAAATCGAGATTACTCATGTTTCCTCCTTGCGCGGCACAGTTTAATTTGGTAAATAATAGAAATGCAATCGAAATGCATAAATATTAACTTCTGAGGGCCGCATTATACCGGCTTCAGTCACAGGGCTACCAATATGTTCATTCAGCAATTTTTCTTCGCTCGACGATATATTTCTGTTTGAATCTGCCACACTATGTGCCGCAGAAGTCCGCATTTCACTTCGCTACGAATTAATCTGAATTGAGATAAATGGAAAGCACTATGCTTAATGTCGTAATTATTGGTGCCAGTGGCTATGCCGGTGCAGAGCTTGCTTTATTAGTGCACAAACACCCTGAGCTTAACCTGAAAGGGCTCTATGTGTCTGCAGGTAGTCAGGATGCCAACAAACCTTTTTCTGCTTTGCATCCACAATGCTTAGGTCTGGTCGATCTGCCAGTTAAGCCGTTAGATGATGCGGGTATGCAAGAAGCTAAAACTGGTACCGATCTGGTCTGCTTAGCGACTGCGCATGAAGTCAGTATGAATCTGGCACCGGTTTTCTTAGCTGCAGGTATACCAGTGTTTGATCTGTCTGGTGCATTCCGTGTACAGCAAGATGGTTTCTACGACAAATATTATGGTTTCACGCACGATCAACCAGAATGGCTGTCGAAAGCCGTTTATGGTTTAGCGGAGTGGAATGCCGAGCAAATCAAGCAGACTGATTTGGTTGCGGTCGCGGGCTGTTATCCAACAGCTTCATTGCTGGCACTGAAACCACTGATGGAAGCGGGCCTAATCAAAGCAGAGACCACTCCAATTATTAATGCGGTATCAGGCGTTTCTGGTGCCGGTCGTAAAGCGGCGATTGGTACGAGTTTCTGTGAAGTGAGCTTGAACCCTTATGGCGTCTTTAATCACCGTCATCAGCCTGAAATAAGCTATCACCTGGGTGGGAAGGTCATATTCCAACCGCATCTGGGTAATTTCGTTCGTGGCATCTTGGCGACTATCTATGTACAACTGGCTGATGGTGTAACTGAAGAACAAGTTAATGCCGCTTATGCCCAAGCTTACACCGATAGCCCAATTGTCCGCCTCAGCAAACAATGGCCGTCGATCCGCAGTGTGGCCGGCACGCCATTTTGTGATCTGCATTGGCAAATGCAGGATGGAATGCTGATTGTTGGTTCTGCGATCGATAACTTGTTGAAAGGTGCCTCATCACAAGCGCTGCAATGTATTAATCTGCGGTTTGGTTTCGCGCCAACCACTGGTTTGATGTAAGTAAGGATTCAAGATAAATGACACAACAAGTTCCATTGATCATCAAACTGGGCGGTGCGCTGTTAGAAACTGAAGGCGCATTGACGTCCTTTATCGGTGGCATTCAACGCTTTTTGCAACAATTCCCGCGCCCATTAGTTTTAGTGCATGGTGGCGGTTGTCTGGTTGATGATCTGCTGAAAGCACTAGGTAAAACCAGCACCAAGAAAAATGGTCTACGTGTTACACCGGCTGATCAAATTCCCTATGTTGTTGGTGCTTTAGCGGGTACAGCCAACAAACAAATGATGGCGGAAGCTATTGCTCAAGGGTTGAACCCGGTGGGTTTAAGTCTGGCCGATGGTGGTCTGTGCGACGTTACCCAGCTTGATCCTGAATTGGGCAATGTTGGTGATTGCAAACCAAAAAATCCAGCATTGTTGCAAGTATTACTGGCGCAAAATTTCCTGCCAGTGATTAGCTCGATTGGCATTACCGCGCAAGGTGAGTTGATGAACGTCAATGCCGATCAAGCAGCCATTGCACTGGCCGAGTTGCTGGATGCTGATCTGATCATGCTGTCTGATGTCGTAGGCATTCTGGATGCGAATAAACAGCTGATCCCTGAATTGAACACTGTAAAAACAGAACAACTGGTTGCCGATGGTGTGATCACTGATGGTATGGCAGTCAAAGTTAAAGCGGCACTGCAAGTTTCTGCTGCCATTCAAAAACCGATTGTAGTTGCCAGCTGGCGTGATCCTGATTTGTTACTGAAACTGGCCAATGGCGAAGCAACGGGTACTCGTATTCAAGCTTAATAAATGGATTATTAAGGAGCGCAGTGATGCGTCATCTGTTAGATACCACGGAATTTAATAAAGAAGAGTTAGAAACCCTGATCGCGTTAGGTCGGGATATGAAAGCCAAGCCAGCAGACTATCGTACCGGCTTAGCAGGCAAAAACATCGTGACTCTGTTTGAAAAACAGTCGCTGCGTACCCGTGTGACCTTTGACATCGGTATCAATCGTCTCGGCGGTCATGCGGTGTACCTGGATCAACAGAATGGCGCTATGGGGCAGCGTGAGTCGGTGAAAGATTTCGCCGCTAATCTGTCCCGCTGGTGTGATGGTATCGTGGCGCGCGTATTTGACCACAAAACACTGCAAGGTCTACGCGAATATGGCACCGTGCCGGTCGTGAATTCACTGTGTAACTTGTATCATCCATGCCAGGCACTGGCCGATTTTATGACTATTGCCGAAAACTACACCGATCTGAGCAAGGTAAAACTGGCTTATCTGGGGGAAGGCAACAACGTCGCGCATTCACTGCTGATCACTGGTGCCATTCTGGGCACTGACGTGACCGTAGTTTCGCCGAAAGGCTCGGGCCCAGACGCGCAGATCTTCAATTTGGCGGCCGAGTTGGCACGTAAATCCGGCGCTAAACTGGCGGTAACTGATAACTGTAATGACATTCGTGGCTTCGATGTAGCTTATACCGACACGTGGGTTTCGATGGGTGATAACACGCCAATGGAAGCGGTCATTGACAAATACATGCCATACCAGATCAATCAAGCGTTGCTGGATAACACCGGTATCCGTCATGTGTTGCATTGCCAGCCAGCACACCGTGAACTGGAAATTACCTCCGAAGTCATGGATGGTCCATCGTCGCTGATTATGGATGAAGCGGAAAATCGCATGCATATCCAGAATGCCATCTTGTATACCTTGATCAATCAAGCGTAAATTTCTCGAATCTAAAGGAGCCGTCGAGGCTCCTTTTTCTTGCTCAGTAACAGATGTACACTGGCGACAGTGAAGAATTTAGAAAGGAACCTGACATGGCTTTATGGGGTGGACGTTTCAGCCAGGCCGCTGACACTCGATTCAAACAATTCAACGACTCACTGCGCTTCGATTATCGTCTGGCAGAGCAGGATATTGTCGGTTCCATCGGTTGGTCAAAAGCGCTGGTTAGCGTGGGCATTCTAACCGCAGATGAACAAGTAAAACTGGAAGCAGCTCTACTGGCTTTGAAAGCAGAAGTTGAAGCTGATCCTGAACAAATTCTGCGTTCTGATGCCGAAGATATTCATTCCTGGGTGGAAGGCAAGCTGATCGAGCGCGTTGGCGATCTGGGTAAAAAATTACACACTGGTCGTAGCCGTAATGATCAGGTCGCAACCGATCTGAAATTGTGGTGTAAACAGCAGGGCAATTTGTTGTTGGAAAGTATCCACGGTTTGCAAAGTAAATTAGTGGCAACTGCACGTCAGTATCAAACCACCGTATTGCCGGGCTACACCCATCTGCAACGAGCTCAGCCAGTCACTTTCTCTCATTGGGCACTGGCCTATGTGGAAATGCTGGATCGTGACTACTCCCGCCTGCAAGATGCACTGAAACGTCTCAATACCAGCCCACTGGGTTCTGGTGCATTAGCAGGTACGGCCTATCCGATCGACCGTCAAGCATTAGCGCTGGATCTTGGTTTTGAACGTGCCACCCGCAATAGCTTAGATTCGGTTTCTGATCGCGATCATGCGATTGAACTGATGAGCACTGCGGCATTATCCATGATCCACCTGTCACGCTTTGCTGAAGATCTGATTTTCTATGCCTCTGGTGAAGCAGGCTTTGTTGAACTGTCCGATAAAGTGACTTCTGGTTCATCGCTGATGCCACAAAAGAAAAACCCAGATGCATTGGAGCTGATCCGTGGTAAGACTGGCCGTGTGGCGGGTGCCTTGAACGGTATGCTGATGACACTGAAGGCGTTGCCGTTGGCCTACAACAAAGACATGCAGGAAGATAAAGAAGGCTTGTTTGATGCGCTGGATACTTGGCATGACTGCTTAGATATGGCGCAGCTGGTGCTGGAAGATCTGAAAGTCAACGAACCGGTCACCAAAGCGGCGGCGATGGGCGGTTATTCTAACGCTACTGAATTGGCTGATTATTTGGTTGCGAAGGGTATTCCATTCCGCGAAGCGCATCATATTGTTGGTGAAGCGGTTGTTTACGCTATTACGCAGCAAAAACCATTGGAAAACCTGACTGTTGCTGAATTTAAACAGTTCAACGCAGTAATTGCTGATGATGTGTATCCAATCCTGTCGTTGGAATCAACACTGGCTAAACGTCAGGCGTTAGGCGGTGTATGTGCGGAACAAATTGCTCACGCACTACAGCAAGCGGAACAGCACTTAGCGGCTCGCTTGTTCTGATTAAACCGATTATTAAAATGTTAATTTTGGAAGGGGCGACAGCCCCTTTTTCTATTTTGAAAATCTGAATATAAAAACACCAACATCGCTTGCACTGGCAAAGTAAAACCGTATAATACGCGAGCTTGCTAATACCAAGCTGAGCCTAAGGCTCCGGTGTCAGATACATCGACACCCCAACAGTCCCTCCGATTGGGAGGGAAACGCGAAGAAACAACCTCTGGGTCGAAATAAACGATCTCAGGCGGTATTGTTTCATGTTCTTTTTGCCATCTGGAGCTCTGGTCCATGCAGAACCAAAGAATCCGTATCCGCCTGAAGGCTTTCGATCATCGTTTGATCGACCAGTCTACTGCGGAAATCGTAGAAACTGCCAAACGCACTGGCGCACAGGTTCGTGGTCCTATTCCACTGCCAACTCGCAAAGAGCGTTTCACTGTACTGATTTCTCCACACGTGAACAAAGATGCTCGTGATCAGTACGAAATCCGCACTCACAAGCGTCTGGTTGATATCGTTGAACCTACAGACAAGACCGTTGACGCTCTGATGCGTCTGGATCTGGCTGCTGGTGTTGACGTCCAGATCAGCTTGGGTTAATTCGGAAAGAGGTTGATAGACAATGACTCTCGGTCTTGTAGGTCGCAAACTGGGTATGACTCGCGTCTTCACTGAAGACGGCGTATCTATTCCAGTGACTGTTATTGAAGTAGAAGCCAACCGTGTTACCCAGCTGAAAACTCTGGAAACTGACGGTTACACCGCTGTTCAAGTAACTACCGGTGTTAAAAAGGCAAGCCGCCTGACTAAAGCTGAAGCTGGCCATTTCGCCAAAGCTGAAGTAGAAGCAGGTCGCGGTCTGTGGGAATTCCGTTTGAATGACGGCGAAGGTGCTGACCTGAAAGTTGGCTCTGAGCTGAAAGTCGACATTTTCGCTGACGTTAAAAAAGCAGACGTTACTGGTGTCTCTAAAGGTAAAGGCTTTGCTGGCGTTGTTAAACGTTGGAACTTCCGCACCCAAGACATGACCCATGGTAACTCGCGTTCACATCGTGTTCCGGGTTCTATCGGTCAAAACCAGTCTCCGGGTAAAGTGTTCAAAGGCAAAAAAATGGCTGGCCATTTGGGTTGTGAACGAGTGACCGTTCAGAGCCTGGATATTGTTCGCGTTGATGTTGAACGTAACCTGCTGCTCATCAAAGGTGCAGTTCCAGGTGCGACCAACGGCGACGTTATCGTCAAGCCTGCCGTTAAAGCGTAACGTCTGAGGAGATAGTAATGGAATTGGTATTGAAAGACGCGCAGAGCGCTCTTCAGGTTTCCGAAACTACCTTCGGTCGTGAGTTCAACGAAGCTCTGGTTCACCAGGTAGTCGTTGCTTATGCTGCTGGCGCCCGTCAGGGTACTCGTGCGCAGAAGACTCGCTCTGAAGTGTCTGGCGGCGGTAAAAAACCGTGGCGTCAGAAAGGTACTGGCCGCGCTCGTGCTGGTACTATCCGCTCTCCAATTTGGCGTGGCGGTGGTGTGACCTTTGCAGCTAAACCGCAAGATCATAGCCAGAAAGTAAACCGTAAAATGTATCGCGGTGCGATCCAAAGCATTCTGTCTGAACTGGTTCGTCAGGATCGTCTGGTTGTTGTAGAGAAATTTGGTGTTGACGCTCCGAAAACTAAAGAGCTGCTGACCAAACTGCAAGCACTGGATCTGAAAGACGTGCTGATCGTTACCCCAGAAGTTGAAGAAAATCTGTTCCTGGCTGCACGCAACTTGTACAAAGTTGACGTTCGCGACGTAACAGGTATTGATCCGGTTAGCCTGATCGCCTTCGACAAGGTACTGATGACTGCTGATGCAGTGAAGCAAATCGAGGAGATGCTGGCATGATCCGTGAAGAGCGTCTACTGAAAGTTCTGAAGGCTCCGCACATCTCTGAAAAGAGCACAATGGTAGCTGAAAAGCTGAACACAATCGTGTTCAAGATTGCTACTGATGCGACTAAAGCGGAAGTCAAAGCGGCAGTTGAAAAACTGTTCGAAGTTAAGGTTGAAGCTGTTCGTACCCTGAACGTTGCTGGTAAGACCAAACGTACTGGTGCACGCATGGGCCGTCGTTCCGATTGGAAAAAAGCCTACGTGACACTGGTTGAAGGTCAAGACATCGACTTCGTTGGCGGCGCTGCCGAGTAAGAGGAATTTAAAAAATGGCAATCGTAAAATGTAAGCCTACCTCTCCGGGCCGTCGTCACGTCGTTAAGATCGTTACACCGGAGCTGCATAAAGGTAAACCGTTTGCTGGCCTGCTGGAAGAAAAACGTAAAACTGGCGGTCGTAACAACAACGGTCGTATCACTACCCGTCATATCGGTGGTGGTCACAAACAGCACTATCGTCTGATTGATTTCAAACGCAACAAAGACGGTATCCCAGCTAAAATCGAACGTCTGGAATACGATCCAAACCGTTCTGCTAACATCGCACTGGTGTTGTACGCAGACGGCGAACGTCGTTATATCCTGGCACCGAAAAACATGAAAGCTGGTGATCCAATCGTTTCTGGTGTGGATGCACCGATCAAAGCAGGTAACGCGCTGCCAATGCGTAATATCCCGGTTGGTACTACTGTTCACGCAGTAGAAATGAAACCAGGTAAAGGCGCACAGCTGGCTCGTTCTGCTGGTGCTAGCGTACAGATCCTGGCGCGTGAAGGTGCATATGTAACCTTACGTCTGCGCTCTGGTGAAGTTCGTAAAGTTCTGGCTGAATGCCGTGCTACTATCGGTGAAGTTGGTAACTCAGAACACATGTTGCGTCAATTGGGTAAAGCCGGTGCTAACCGCTGGCGTGGTGTTCGTCCTACCGTTCGTGGTATGGCGATGAACCCAGTTGACCATCCACATGGTGGTGGTGAGGGTCGCAACAAAGGTATCCAGCCTGTATCTCCTTGGGGTACTCCGGCTAAAGGCTACCGCACACGTAGCAACAAGCGCACTGACAAGTACATCGTACGTCGTCGTAACAAGTAATTCTTTTTAAGAGGAATCGCCATGCCACGTTCTCTCAAGAAGGGTCCATTTATTGACCTGCACTTGCTGAAGAAGGTAGAGAAAGCGGTGGAAAGCGCGGACAAAAAGCCTATCAAGACTTGGTCCCGTCGTTCAATGATCATTCCAGATATGATTGGTTTGACCATCGCTGTCCATAATGGTCGTCAGCACGTACCAGTTTATGTAACCGACGAAATGATCGGTCATAAACTTGGTGAATTTGCACCGACTCGTACTTATCGCGGTCATGCCGCTGATAAGAAGGCCAAGAAGAAATAAGGGATAAATGATGGAAGCTATCGCTAAACACCGTTTTGCCCGTACTTCTGCACAGAAAGCCCGCCTGGTTGCTGATCAGGTTCGCGGTCTGCCTGTGGATCGGGCCTTGAACCTGCTGGCATTCAGCCCGAAAAAAGCGGCTGAGCTGATCAAAAAGGTTCTGGAGTCTGCTGTTGCTAACGCAGAGCACAATGAAGGCGCGGATATCGACACCCTGAAAGTGAAAACAATCATGGTTGACGAAGGTCCATCTCTGAAGCGTATTCGTGCTCGTGCTAAAGGCCGTGCGGACCGTATCGTCAAGCGTACCGCCCACATCACTGTGGTGGTATCCGACGCTAAGGCTGGGAGATAAGCAATGGGTCAGAAAGTACATCCTAATGGTATCCGTTTAGGTATTACCAAGCCGTTCAACTCTACTTGGTATGCAAATACCAAAGAGTTCGCAGACAATCTGCACGGTGATTTTCAGGTACGTCAGTATCTGACCAAGGAGCTGAAAGCAGCCTCTCTGTCCCGCATTGTGATCGAGCGTCCAGCTAAGAGCATTCGCGTGACTATCCACACTGCCCGTCCAGGCGTAGTGATTGGTAAGAAAGGTGAAGATGTTGAAAAACTGCGCAAGCAAATCGCCAGCATCGCTGGTGTGCCTGCACAGATCAACATCGCTGAAGTTCGTAAGCCAGAGTTGGACTCTCAGCTGGTTGCTGACAGTATCTCCTCTCAGCTGGAACGTCGTGTTATGTTCCGCCGCGCTATGAAGCGTGCGGTACAGAACGCAATGCGTCTGGGTGCTAAGGGTATCAAAGTTGAAGTTAGCGGCCGTCTGGGCGGTGCAGAAATCGCGCGTACCGAATGGTATCGTGAAGGCCGCGTGCCTCTGCACACTCTGCGTGCAGACATCGACTATGCTACTTCTGAAGCACACACCACCTATGGTGTTATCGGTGTTAAGGTATGGATCTTCAAAGGTGAAGTTCTGGGCGGTCTGGCTGCTGTTAACGCTGCTGCTGCAGCTGCGCAGCAAGAGCCGGCTCCTGCCAAGCCGAAACGCAAACCGCGTGGTGCTAAGTAAGGAGAACCGGTAAATGTTGCAACCAAAGCGTACAAAGTTCCGTAAGGTTCATAAAGGCCGTAACCGCGGTCTGGCTAATGCAGGTAGCGATGTATCTTTCGGTACCTATGGCCTGAAAGCGGTAACCCGTGGCCAGCTGACTGCGCGTCAGATCGAAGCTGCACGTCGTGCGATGACCCGTGCTGTTAAGCGTCAAGGTAAAATTTGGATCCGTGTATTCCCGGACAAACCAATTACTGAGAAACCGCTTGAAGTGCGTATGGGTAAAGGTAAAGGTAACGTAGAATACTGGGTTGCCTTGATCCAGCCAGGCAAAGTGCTGTACGAGATGGACGGTGTACCAGAATCTCTGGCACGTGAAGCATTCGAATTAGCGGCTGCTAAACTGTCTGTTAAGACCACCTTTGTTATTCGGACGGCAATGTGATGAAAGCTCAAGATCTGCGTCAGAAAAGTGTGGAAGAGCTGAAAGCTGAGCTGCTGGGCCTGCTGCGTGAGCAGTTCAATCTGCGCATCCAGAAGAGCACTGGTCAGCTGAATCAGACTCACACTATCAAACAAGTACGTCGCGACATCGCGCGCGTTAAAACTGTACTGAACGAGAAGGCAGGTGCGTAATGACTGATAAAATCCGTACTCTGCAAGGTCGTGTAGTTAGTGACAAAATGGACAAGTCCATTACTGTAGCTATTGAACGTAAGGTAAAACACCCAATCTACGGGAAAATTATCGTGCGTACTACCAAGCTGCATGTCCATGATGAAAACAACGAATGCAAAGTTGGCGACCTGGTGGAAATCCGCGAGTGTCGTCCACTGTCTAAGACTAAGTCTTGGACACTGGTATCCGTTGTAGAGAAAGCCTAATCATCGATTAGGATTGGAATGTGGACGGCCCTTTTCCGGGCCGTTCATTTTTTGGCTACCACTTTATTTGGGGCTGTGATATTATGCCGCGCCTTTTAAAGGTAGCCAGATGCCCACATTTTGTGGGAAGTAGTTATTTAGCGGAGCACTAACATGATCCAAATGCAAAGTATGCTGGACGTCGCCGACAACTCCGGCGCACGCAGCGTAATGTGTATTAAGGTTCTGGGTGGTTCGCACCGCCGTTATGCCGGTGT
>JAYSBB010000050.1:0-15733 GCA_041915645.1 Tolumonas sp. | reverse complement strand
TCATTACCCTCACGGGTACGTTCACCCACACCGGCAAATACTGACAGACCGGAGTGTGCTTTGGCGATGTTGTTGATCAATTCCATCATGTTTACGGTTTTGCCTACACCGGCACCACCGAACAGACCGACTTTACCACCTTTGGCAAACGGGCAGATCAGGTCGATAACCTTGATGCCGGTTTCCAGCAGTTCAGTAGTACTGGATTGATCTTCGTAGCTTGGCGCTTCACGGTGAATAACCCAGTTGTCATCTGCACCGATTGGGCCTTGTTCGTCCACAGGCTCGCCCAGAACGTTCATGATACGACCCAGCGTCTTCATACCAACCGGTACTTTGATCGCTTCACCAGTGTTGACCACTTCAGCACCACGGCGCAGACCATCAGAGGTCCCCATCGCGATACAACGAACAACACCACCACCGATTTGTTGTTGCACTTCCATAACCAGCCCTTTGGACTGGCCTTCGCTCACAATCTTCAGCGCGTCATAAACCTTTGGAACCGCATCTTGCGGAAACTGTACGTCTACAACCGCACCGATGACTTGAACAATGATACCGTTACTCATGTCAAATCCTCTAAAGCTTGGAAACCTTTGCCTTAAACTGCCGATGCACCGCTCACGATCTCGGTGAGTTCCTGGGTAATCGACGCCTGACGCGCCTTGTTATACACCAGTTGTAAATCACCAATCAGATCGCCGGCGTTATCGGTAGCTGCTTTCATCGCCACCATACGGGCTGCCTGCTCACTGGCTAAATTCTCCACCACACCCTGATAAACCTGTGATTCGACATAACGGATCAACAGTTCATTCAACAGATGTTTGGGATCCGGTTCATACAGATAATCCCAGTGGCGTTTTGCCAGCGCCTGGTCATCAGCCTTCGGCAAAGGCAGCATCTGATCGACGGTTGGTGTCTGCACCATGGTGTTAACAAACTTGTTGTACACCAGATACAAACGATCGATCTCGCCGTTGTCGTAAGCTTGCAGCATCACTTTTACAGAACCGATCAGATCACCGATGCTTGGTGCATCGCCCATCCCGGAAACCTGTGCCAGTGCTTTGCTACCAAAGCGTTCGAAGAAGCTGGCTGCTTTGGAGCCAATCAGCGCAGTAGAAACCTCTACGCCCTTCTCCTTCCATTCTTTCATCGATACCAGCGCTGATTTGAACAGGTTAATGTTCAGACCACCACACAGACCACGATCAGTCGATACGATGATGTAACCGACCCGCTTCACTTCACGTTCAATCAGGTAGGAGTGTTTATACTCCAGGTTACCCAACGCGATATGACCGATCACCTTGCGCATGGTCACGGCATAGGGACGGCTATAGGCCATGCGTTCCTGCGCTTTGCGCATTTTGCTAGCAGCCACCATCTCCATTGCACCGGTGATCTTTTGCGTGTTTTTCACACTGGCGATTTTATTGCGTATCTCTTTTGCGCCGGCCATTGCTGACTCTCCACATCAGAGGCTGCCTCTCGGCAGCCGCGTTATTACCAGGTCTGAGTCGCTTTGAAGCTGTCGAGCAATGCAGACAGACGAGCAACGATATCATCGTTGTAATCGGCTTTTGCATTCACTTCAGCCATCAAATCAGCATGCTCATTGTTGGCATAAGAGAGCAGCGCTGCTTCAAAGTCGCCGATCTTGTTCAGTTCGACATCTTCCAGATAGCCACGCTCAGCAGCGAACAGTACCAGCGCTTGCTGGGCCACACTCATTGGTGCGTACTGTTTCTGCTTCATCAGCTCAGTCACTTTCTGACCATGATTCAGCTGCTTACGGGTTGCATCGTCCAGATCAGAAGAGAACTGCGCGAATGCGGCCAGCTCGCGATACTGTGCCAGCGCGGTACGGATACCACCGGACAGTTTCTTGATGATCTTGGTCTGAGCAGCACCACCCACACGGGATACCGAAATACCCGGGTCAACCGCAGGACGGATACCAGCGTTGAACAACTGAGTTGTCAGGAAGATCTGACCGTCAGTAATCGAAATTACGTTGGTCGGAACGAATGCAGATACGTCACCCGCCTGAGTTTCAATGATTGGCAGCGCCGTCAGAGAACCGGTTTGGCCTTTTACCGCACCTTTGGTGAATGCTTCTACATAATCTGTGTTGACGCGAGAAGCACGTTCCAGCAGACGAGAGTGTAAATAGAACACGTCGCCTGGGTAAGCTTCACGTCCTGGTGGACGGCGCAGCAACAGAGAGATCTGACGGTAAGCCACAGCGTGCTTAGACAGATCGTCATAAATGATCAGTGCATCTTCACCACGGTCACGGAAATACTCACCCATGGTACAACCAGAGTAAGGTGCCAGATATTGCAGAGATGCTGATTCAGAAGCCGATGCTACCACCACAATGGTATTAGCCAGTGCGCCGTGCTCTTCCAGTTTGCGAACCACGTTAGCAATGGTTGACGCTTTCTGGCCAATCGCTACGTACACACACTTGATGCCAGAATCTTTCTGGTTGATGATCGCATCGATCGCCAGTGCGGTTTTACCGGTCTGACGGTCACCGATGATCAGCTCACGCTGGCCACGGCCGATTGGGATCATCGCGTCTACCGCTTTATAACCAGTTTGTACTGGCTGAGAAACCGATTGACGCTCGATTACGCCTGGTGCAATCACTTCTACTGGTGCAAAGCCATCGTTTTCGATAGGGCCTTTGCCATCAATCGGCTGACCCAGTGTGTTAACCACACGGCCTAACAGACCACGACCAACAGGCACTTCCAGAATACGACCGGTACCCGTTACTTTCTGGCCTTCAGCCAGATCAGAATATGGGCCCATAACGATAGCACCAACAGAGTCACGCTCCAGGTTCAGAGCCAGACCATAGCAGTTGCCAGGCAGTTCGATCATTTCACCTTGCATAACGTCAGCAAGGCCATGAATACGAATAATACCGTCGCTGACCGATACGATAGTCCCTTCATTACGGGCCTCGGTTACGACGTTAAATTGCGCGATACGCTTTTTAATCAGCTCGGCAATTTCAGTGGAGTTGAGTTGCATGCTTTAATCCCCAATCAAGATTGCAATGCTTCCGCCAAGCGGTTGAGTTTACTGCGAACGCTGGCATCGATGATGTCATCACCAATTTTGATCACCAGACCAGCCATCAAAGATGGATCCAGCTGACAATTCAGACGTACTGTGCGCTGATAACGGGCTTCCAGAGATTTCTGGATTTTCGCTTTTTCTGCTTCAGATAACGCTGCCGCAGAGGTGATCTGCGCTTCCAGTTCTTTGTCCAGTTCTGCTTTCAGTGCTGAAAATTCAGCAACGACAGCAGGCAGTACACTCAAACGTCCGTTTTCAGCCATCACCCGGATCAGGTTCTGGCCTTGCTCGTTAAGCTGTTCACCACAAATTTGGTTAAACAACTGCGCCAGTTGTTCTGGCGCCATCGAGCTGTGAATGACCTGTTGTACGGTATCGTCTTTCGACACTTCGGCCGCAAAGAGCAACATCGATAACCAGCTATCCACTGCTTTCTGCTCAACGGCAAATTCGAACGCAGCTTTGGCGTAGGGGCGCGCAATGGTTGTCACTTCAGACATAGCCCCGGCTCCCCTTAGAGTTCAGCAACCAGCTTGTCAACAATGGCGCTGTTCGCGGCACTGTCCAGCTGACGCTCCAGAATTTTTTCCGCACCAGCCACTGCCAAAGCAGCAACATGTTTACGGAGTTCTTCTTTCGCACGGTTGCGTTCAGCCTCAATTTCCGCTTTGGCTTGGTTCAGGATCTTTTCCCGTTCCGCCATCGCGTCTTGATTGGCTTCATCAATAACTTGAGCACGGCGTTTATTGGCCTGCTCGATAATCTCAGCAGCTTGCTGTTTTGCTTCCTTGATCTGTTCCATGGCTTTGTTTTGTGCCAGGTCCAGGTCTTTTTTCGCACGGTCTGCAGAAGCCATACCGTCAGCAATTTCTTTCTGACGTTTTTCGATGGCAGCCATCAGAGGCGGCCACACAAACTTCATACAGAACCAGACAAAAAGGATGAAAGCAATCGTCTGGCCGAGGATGGTTGCATTGATATTCACTGCCCATCTCCCTTAAAAAATGAATGCCCGGTACCGTATTACTTCGCGACTGCGAACATAACGTACATACCCAGACCTACCGCGATCATTGGGATCGCGTCCACCAGACCCATAACGATGAAGAACTGGGTACGCAGCAGAGGCAACAGGTCAGGCTGACGTGCAGCGCCTTCCAGGAATTTACCACCCAAAACACCGATACCGATTGCCGCGCCGATAGCAGCCAGACCCATCATCAGACCCGCAGCGATGAATAACATCTCCATGATTTTTCTCCGTCAAAATATGAACAAAACGTTGATCAAAAAATTAATGTTCTTCACAAGCCATTGACAAATATACAATTGTCAACACCATGAAAATAAACGCCTGCAGCGTAATTACCAGAATGTGGAAGATAGCCCACGGCACATTCAGTAACCACTGAGACCACCACGGCAGCATCCCGGCGATCAAGATGAAAATCATCTCGCCAGCATACATGTTACCGAATAGTCGCAAACCTAATGAGATAGGTTTGGAAATCAGAGTTACGGTTTCCAACAGCAAGTTAATTGGCACAAAGGCCCAATGATTAAACGGTGTCAGTGTCAGCTCTTTTACGAAACCAGACACGCCCTTCATCTTGATGCTGTAGAACAGGATCAGGAAGAAAACACCCAAAGCCATCGACAATGTGATATTAACGTCAGCGGAAGGAACAATACGCAGTTTCTGAGAATGATCTCCTGCAACCAGCTGTGCTAACTGTGGCAGGTAGTCGATTGGTAATAAGTCCATCAGGTTCATCAGGAAAATCCAGACAAACACTGTGAGCGCCAGTGGCGCGATCAACTTATTTTTGCCATGAAAAATACCCTTAACGGTATCATCCACAAACCCAACTACCAACTCAACAAAGCACTGCAGTTTACCGGGTACACCGCTGGTTGCTTTCGCAGCCACTTTACGGAATAACCAGATAAACAGCGTTCCCAAGACCACGGAAAAAACCATGGAGTCGATATTAACCACCCAGAAGCCTGATTCAGCGCCCATCTGCCAGTGATGCAAATGGTGTTGAATATACTCCTGAGGCGTTAGCAGTTCTCCTGTGGAAGCCATGCTAGTTCCTAGTAACGATTGTTGAGGGTTAACGATATTATCCACTGACTAACGAGCAACAGACCGAATGTAATCAATACCACGGCATGATTCACATGCAGCCATTTGAAAACCACCACAAAACAAACCAGTGTGGAAATCAATTTTGACCCGGCAGCCAGATAGACATCCCACAATACCAGCCCAACATCCAGCTCACGATCAGGTCGTGATGTGCTGATAACGCTGAACAGGAGTTGTGGTACCCAGTAAGTTCCGCCTCCGCATAAGACAGAACCCGCAGTAACCGCATCTTTCACCAACAAAGTAATTAATGCCGCTACCACTATCAGTGCAAGCTGAACCCAAAGCACAGACCACGCCATAGTTTTAACACTCATCGCAGGTCTTGGCAGCATTCAGCTTTCTCCGATTTTGTAACGCCCTATTCAGGCGCGTTTTATTAACATAAAACCAACAAAAAAGCATCCTTTCGTTAAAATACGCACCAACGGCTTTTTAACATATAAGTTAAATGTAACTCTTTGGTGCAAAAGGATTTTTTTTGCCAATTTAGACAAAACAGTAGCCCAACAAAAATTAAAAAACCAGTCGTTTTTGTGAACTAACTCAAATTAAAGAAGTGGCGAATTTTTTCAAATTCTGCACAACTTTGATAACTCAATACAATCTTGCCATTGTCTTCACCGGCCCTGACAAATTGTACGGAAACACCCAATTTTTCAGACAAAGCTTCCGACCAGGCAACACCTTGCTGATCCACCTGTGGTTCGGCTTTAGCAGCAGGCGGGTTGAGCAATTTCTGCACCAACCGCTCGGTATCTCGCACGGTTAACCCTTTCTGCGCGACCGTTCGAGCCGTATCGCTTTGCAATTCACCATCCAGACTGAGTAACGCCCGCGCATGACCCATATCCAGATCACCGTGTTCGACCAGCTGTTTGACATCGTCATTCAACTGGTTCAAACGTAATAAATTACTCACCGCAGAACGGGATTTACCGACCGCTTCCGCCACTTGCTGGTGGGATAACTCAAATTCGGTCATCAGCCGCTGTAATGCCACGGCTTCTTCAATGGCATTCAGATCTTCGCGCTGAATATTCTCAATCAGTGCTATTGCTACTGCGGCGTTGTCTTCGACGTTTTTGATCAGACAAGGCACAGTTTCCAGCCGGACTAACTGACTGGCCCGCCAGCGACGCTCACCAGCGATGATTTCATATTGCTGATCCGCGATGCGACGCACCACAATCGGTTGGATCACGCCTTGCGCACGGATCGAGTTGGCCAGATCTTCCAGCGCATCCTGCGACATATCACGTCGTGGCTGATATTTTCCCGGACGCAACCAGGCTACGGGCAACGTTTGCAACGCCCCGGTCTGATCATCGACCCGGTTTTGTGCTGCATCTGCCTGAATATCACTGATAATTTGCTTCTGCCGGGCGACCTGACTGGTACCCAGCAAGGCTTCCAGACCTTTGCCTAAACCGCGTTTTTTCAATGTCATCACCAATCTCTCACGCTGAGGCGTCGGCCTTGTGTTGTTGTTCTTCCCGCCGTAACAATTCGCCGGCCAGCCCCAGATAGGCTTTAGAACCTAGCGAGCTTTTGTCGTAATACATCACCGGGGTGCCATGGCTGGGCGCTTCGGCTAAACGGACATTGCGTGGGATAATCGTCCGGTAGACTTTTTCACCAAAATATTGCTTCAGCTGTTCAGAGACTTCGTTGGAGAGTCGGTTGCGATGATCGAACATCGTTCGCAGCACCCCTTCAATCTTCAGATCTGGGTTGACTACCGCTGCCAGTTTACTGATTGTATCCACCAGCGCGGTCAGCCCTTCCAAGGCAAAATATTCACACTGCATCGGCACCAGCACGGAATCAGCAGCCGACATCGCATTCACGGTCAGCAGGTTCAGCGCGGGCGGGCAATCAATAAAAATATAATCGTATTCATCACGGATCGGTGCCAGCGCATTCCGCAGCCGGATCTCACGGGCGAAGACTTCCATTAAGCGGATCTCCGCCGCGGTGGCATCACCGTTGGCGGCAATCAGATCATAACCGCCAGTGGTATCGGTAATGATCACATCCCGTACTGGCTGTTCTTCCACCAACAGTTCATAGATAGTGCGTTCCGCTTCGTATTTATTCACGCCGCTGGCCATGGTGGCATTACCCTGCGGATCGAGATCAACCAGCAGAACCTTACGGCGTGTCGCCGCCATTGACGCAGCCAAATTGACACTGGTGGTGGTTTTACCAACCCCACCTTTCTGGTTTGCTATGGCAATGACTTTTCCCACTGTTGCGGATCCTAAAGTTGTTTTTTCACAATGATCAGATGGCGTTCGGCGTCCAGCTGCGGCACGTCAAGACGATGCGAAGTCACCAGTGTAAAGCCTGCCGGTAAAGTCGCCAGTTCATCTTGTGGATAGAGGCCTTTCAGCGCCAGAAAAACGCCCTGTGGTGCCGGCAAATGATGGCACCAGTTCAGCATATCCGTCAGTGACGCAAATGCCCGACTCAATACACCGTCAAAGCCTTGTTCGTCATGGAAATCTTCTACCCGAGCCTGCACGGCAACAACATTTTTTAAGTCTAATTCCATGATCACCTGGCGGATAAAGCGAATGCGTTTACCCAGACTATCCAGTAACACGAATTGTTTATCCGGCTGCACAATGGCCAGCGGCAAGCCCGGTAAGCCGGGGCCGGTGCCGACATCGATAAAGCGAGTACCGTGCAGATACGGTGCTACCACAATACTATCGAGAATATGGCGCACCAGCATGGCTTCCGGTTCACGCACCGACGTCAGATTGTATGCCTTGTTCCACTTGTGCAGCAACCCGACCAGCGCCAGCAGTTGCTGTTTCTGCTGATCGGACAGCGATATATCAGCTTGTTGCAGCAGCGATTCCAGCTGCGGAAGTAATGTTTGCATATAATCAGGCCGTTTTACGCAGCAAGCCACGTTTTTTCAGATGAACTAACAAAATAGAAATAGCCGCCGGTGTCACCCCTGAGATACGGGATGCCTGACCCACGGTTTGCGGTTTGGTATCGTTGAGTTTGATGATCACTTCTTTGGATAACCCCGGCACTTCGTTGTAATCCAGCGTCAACGGTAACAGCGTCTCTTCGTGACGCAGTTGTTTGTCGATCTCATCTTGCTGACGATCGATATAACCGGCGTATTTTACCTGAATTTCAATCTGTTCCGACGCTTGCGGGTGTTCGATACCAGGGCCAATACCGTCGATCGCCATGAGATCCTGATAATTCACTTCCGGGCGACGCAACAGCTCTTCCAGACTAACGGTGCGGCTCAGTGGTGTTTTCAGGATCTGGTTTAGCGCTTCGGTAGCCGGATGCTGTGGCTGGATCCAGTACTCCTGCAGGCGCTGTTGCTCCTGTGCCATCATTTCCAGCTTGTGGTTGAAGAAGGACCAGCGTTCATCATCCACCAGCCCCAAATCGCGTCCTATCGCGGTTAAACGCAAGTCCGCGTTATCTTCCCGCAACAGCAAACGGTATTCCGCACGACTGGTAAACATGCGGTACGGTTCTTTGGTGCCCAATGTCGACAGATCGTCCATCAACACGCCGATATAGGCCTGATCGCGACGTGGTGACCACGGATCTTTATCCTGTGCACGCAATGCGGCGTTGATCCCAGCCAGCAAGCCCTGTGCCGCTGCTTCTTCGTAACCGGTGGTACCGTTGATCTGGCCGGCAAAAAACAGGTTTTGCAGGCATTTGTTTTCCATGTTCGGTTTCAGATCGCGTGGATCGAAGAAATCATATTCGATCGCATAACCCGGGCGGGCAATATGGGCATTCTCAAAGCCTTTCATCGAGCGCACGATCTTGACCTGCACATCAAATGGCAGGCTGGTGGAGATCCCATTCGGGTAAAGTTCGTGCGTGGTTAAGCCTTCCGGCTCGATAAAGATCTGGTGCGCGTCTTTGTCGGCAAACCGCATGATCTTATCTTCGATCGACGGGCAATAACGCGGACCGATGCCTTCGATCACACCGGCATACATTGGGCTGCGATCCAGATTGGCACGGATCACATCGTGCGTTTGGTTGTTGGTATGCGTGATAAAACAAGGTACCTGGCGCGGATGCTGTTCACGTTTACCTAAAAATGAGAATACCGGTACCGGATCGTCACCCAATTGCATCTGTAATTGGGAAAAGTCGACCGAGCGCGCATCAATACGCGGCGGTGTACCGGTTTTTAAGCGACCGACACGCAATGGCATTTCGCGCATACGTTCAGCCAAAGTGACAGAGGCCGGATCACCGGAGCGGCCACCGCGATAATGTTCCATACCTATGTGGATCAGGCCGTTTAAGAACGTTCCCGCTGTCAGTACCACGGTTTTCGCCAGAATACGGATCCCAGCTTGGGTCACCACGCCACAGACACGATCGCCTTCCAGGATCAGATCATCACAGGCCTGCTGAAATAATTGCAGGTTCGGATAATTTTCCAACATGTGGCGAATAGTTTGTTTGTACAGCAGACGATCCGCTTGGGCACGGGTAGCTCGTACTGCCGGGCCTTTTGATGAATTCAGAATGCGGAATTGGATCCCGGCGTGATCAATGGCACGCGCCATGATACCGCCCATAGCATCCACTTCTTTGACCAAGTGGCCTTTACCGATCCCTCCGATGGCTGGGTTACAAGACATATGTCCTAATGTCTCAATGTTGTGGGTCAGCAACAGGGTTTTCATGCCCATACGTGCTGCTGCGGTTGCGGCTTCAGTGCCCGCATGACCTCCGCCAACCACAATCACATCGAATTGATCATGATACTGCATATGAAACTCCAATTTAGGCCATCAAGGATCGTTGTTCAGTGGGGCGCATATTCTAGCGGGTTTACGGGATCAATAAAATGAAAGAACGATCGAGAGGGAGAATGTGATCGCTAATTAGATCTAGGATCTTTTAATGATCTTCTTATTGATCTCTATTATATAGATCGCGGTTATCTGTTAATAACTTAAAAATGATCAGATTGATCAAGGTGTTGAGATGGATCCAAACCTGTGTCTTTTCGTGGATCCTGGCCGGTTGAACATGGGTATAACCGTGGTTGTTATGCACAGACCCGAGTGGGCTATCTGGTTGTTAATAGGATAAAAAGAGGTTACCCAGAGGGTTTATGGCCGGTTATGCACAAAAAAATATTTCATGATCCTTATCTGTGGGTATCCTCTGTTTTATGTCGATCCTGCTGTCAGTGAACTGTGGATAAAGCTGTGCAAGGCTTTTTGCTGCCAGATCGTTTTCATCAGTGGATAAGATCATAAAACAAAAACGGGATCTCGTCAGCTGCCGACGCTGATCCCGATAGCCATGGTGTTCAGTTAAGCAGAGTGTGCCATTTGGCAAACCATTCATCCGCTGCATCTTCCGGAATATCGTGTGCGGTGACATCGATTTCCAGTCGTTCGCCAATCTTTTGCGCACCGGATTGTTCTAATAATTGATCCAGAAGGCGCCCGGCGGCACAAAAGGTATCGTAATTGCGATCGCCCAACGCCACCACGGCATAGCGTAATGTGGTTTGCTGTGGTGGTTGTTTGGCCAGCTGTTCGGCAAAGGGTTGCAGGTTATCGGGCACTTGACCAGCACCATGGGTGGAGGAGACGACCAACCAGATGGCATTTGGCTGTTGCTCGGCTTTGAGGGTGTCTAAGTTGGCCTGGTAATGCAAAATGGTGTCGTGATGGTTTGCCTGTAATTGCTGCGCCAGGTGTTCTGCGACATATTCTGCGGCACCGAGGGTTGAACCAATAATAATGTCGATATGAGCCATGTTTGTTCCTTAATAAAAAAAGGAGCCCTGAGGCTCCCTTTATCACGCATTATGTAGATTGCAAACTACACGCGGCGTTTGAATTCACCGGTACGGGTGTCGATTTCGATCTTGTCGCCAATTTTAACGAAGTCAGCAACAGAGATAGTAGCATCAGTGCCTTTCAGCTTAGCTGGTTTCATTACTTTACCGGAAGTATCACCACGTACAGATGGTTCAGTGTATTCCACTTCACGCACGATAGTGATTGGCAGTTCCATGGAGATCGCTTTGCCTTCGTAGAAAGTCACTTCACAGATGTCTTCCATACCGTCGATCAGGTAGTTCAGTACGTCGCCCAGGTTTTCTTTCTCGATGTCATACTGGTTGTATTCGGTATCCATGAACACATACATTGGATCAGCGAAGTAAGAATAAGTACATTCTTTACGTTCCAGCTGCACGGTGTCCAATTTGTCATCGGCTTTGAACACAGTTTCAGCACCTGCGCCAGACAGCAGGTTCTTCATTTTCATTTTTACTACGGCAGAGTTACGGCCGGATTTGTTGAATTCGGTTTTCAGCACGACCATTGGGTCTTTACCGATCATGATTACGTTACCGACACGGATTTCCTGAGCGATTTTCATGTGTTCAATTCCTGAATTGAGCTTAAGCTTAAATTTACGCGCAACATTCTAGCTGTTTTTCGACAAAATGCACCAATTGGCTGGCTAAATTTCCACCAGCAAGCGCAGTTTGCGGCCATTGTTGTGCCTGTTGCTGCCATTCTGACCAATATGCTTGTAATGCCGACCAGCTCTGGATCAGCTCAGCCGGATGGGCCTGGTTAAAGCTGAGAAACAATTGTTGTACCGCCGATGCCAGTACTGGCGGCATGTTTTCGGTATACCGATCGAGGAAGGCCTGTAATTTTTCCAGATGCGCCTCTTCTTCCTGTGGGTAGATATGCCACAGAAAAGGGCGGGCCGCCCACTGTGCCCGTAAGAAAGAGTCTTCGCCCCGCACGATGTTGAAATCACAACTCCATAACAGCTGATCGTAACCGGCCTGATCGCTCATCGGCAGCACTTCCACGGTCAGTGAACCTTGCTGCCAGCGGCCACCAGCCTGACAAACATCAGCAGGTAACATGGTCTGCAAACTGTTGAGCGTACGGCCAGCGGGGATCAGGCAACGAATGGGGGCCGGGTGGCTTTGCCAGTGATTAAGTAATACCGGTAAGCTGTTGTTTTCGTAACTGAACAGGCTGATAAATAGTTCATTTGGTTGTGGTGGCAGCAGGTGACGTTGTTGGCAAAATTGTTGTCGTTGTTTGCTTTGTTGTTGCCATTGCTGTCGTGTGGCAAACAGCGTATTTTCGCACAACAAGCCGCCGCTTTTCGCGCTGAAGCCGGGAAAAAAGAAAAATTTGGTGAGCTGTTCCTGGCGGGACGGCAGCCCGTGACAGCCATCGATCCAGCTTTCGGCGGTTAAATATTCCAGGTTGAGCCACACTGGCGGTTTGTCCATTTGTTGCATGCGCTGTTGCAGGCTCTGTGGCAATTCGCAGGCAAAGGCTTCAATCACCACCTTACCGGGTAGCACATCGGCTGGAAAATGGGAGTTCCAATGACCGATCAGCACATTGTCGAGCATTTGTTCCGCCAAGTGGGTGTCCAGTTGCGGGCATAAGCGTTGGAAGCTGACGAGATCATCGACCCACAAACGCACCGGAAGTTGGTATTCATTGGCCAGTTGTCGCGCGAGACGCCAAGTCACACCTATATCACCGTAGTTATCGACCACGGTACAAAAAATATCCCAGTAAGGTGGGGCTATCGGAGGCATAAGTTTCATCATCTGGCAAGATAGTGGCAGGATCGTAACAGAAAATCAGGCAAAATAGCCGGGTTGACGGTTTTAACCAAGAGAGAGTTATGCAAGCAAATCTGATGTTGTTGGTGACAGCTGCCATCTGGGGATTCGCCTTTGTGGCGCAACGTGTGGCCATGGATCACATGGGGCCATTTTCTTTTAATGCGGTGCGTTTTTTACTCGGTGCGGCGTCATTGTTACCGCTGATCTGGTTCTTTTCGCGCAAAAAAGCTGTTGCCACCACCCCTGCGGCAAAAACATCGATCTGGTTAGCGGGTGGTGTTGCGGGCGCGATTTTATTTGTGGCGGCGGCATTACAACAAGTTGGGTTGTTGGATACCACCGCAGCCAAGGCCGGTTTTATCACCGGTTTATATATGATTTTAGTCCCATTTCTCGGCTTGTTTTTGCGCCATGTGACAGGGTTAAATGCCTGGCTGGGCGCGGTACTGGCGCTGGTGGGGCTGTATTTATTGAGTATTAATGCTGATTTTTCCATGTCGCGTGGCGATTTTCTGATGTTTATCGGCGCCATTTTCTGGGCTTGCCATATTTTGTGGATCGATTTTATTGGCCGACGGGTTAATGCGTTGCAATTATCGGCGGTGCAATTTTTAGCTTGTGGCCTGTTAAGTTCGGTGGCGGCATTTTGGCAGGAAGCACCCACCTTCGCGTCGATCTTATTGGCTTGGCCAGCGATCTTATTTGCCAGCTTTATCAGTGTCGGTTTAGCTTACACCTTGCAAGTTGTGGCACAGAAACGCGCTAAACCAACGCATGCCGCCATCATTATGAGTATGGAAGCGGTATTTGCGGCCATTGGTGGGGTGGTATTTCTGGATGAAAACCTACCCATGCGTGGCTGGATCGGATGCGGATTGATGATGACCGGTATGCTGTTATCTCAGATCCCGCTTCCTAAATTTAATCGTGCAACGACTTAAACCATAAACAGAAATCATATGAAGGAGCCGGGCATGTCTTTTCGTCTGAATGAATGGGTGCAACCGCTGATCGCGCTCTTGTTAATTGTGGCGATAGTGGGTGCCTCGTTTCTGGTAATTGCGCCATTTTTGGTCGCCATGTTATGGGCCATCATTGTGGTTTCCGCTACCTGGGAGCAATTTTCCTGGTTGTCGGCCCGACTGGGCGGCCGTGATGGTTTGGCGGCCAGTCTGATCGTTGGTGTGTTGATGCTGTTTATCTTGGTGCCGCTGGTGTTGGCTTCCGTGGAATTTGCCCAGCAACTGACGCGGCTAGCCCGATTATTACAGCAGCAAATCGAATCCGGTAGCTGGCCGGCATTACCGGCATGGTTACAAGATCTACCCTATGCCGGCGAGTGGTTACAAACCCAGTGGGCGGGGTTACAGCAACAAGATCTGCAAGTGCTGACACCTCTAAAAGGATTAATCGCTCCGCTGGCGAAAATGATGCTCAGCATGGCCGGATCATTTGGTGCCGGTATGCTGATGTTATTGATTAGTTTGCTGATCGCCGGCGTATTATATGCAAATGGTGAAACAATCCACCGCTGGGTTTTGGCCTTTAGTCACAAGGTCGCACCCAACGAAGGGGTTCGATTACTGGCCGTGGCACACACGACGGTGCGGGGGGTTGTGAATGGGTTTATTGGCGCGGCCATTGCGCAGGGTGCTTTTGCCTGGTTTGGCTATGCGCTGGCCGGTGTGCCGCATGCGTTGAGTTTTGGTCTGGCGACCTGCTTGTTATCCGTGATACCCGGCGGGCCCATGATATTGTCATTACCCGCCATTGGCTGGCTGTATCAGCATGGTTCGATTGGGTGGGCGATATTTGTGGCTGTCTGGACGCTGTTTGCCGTGGGTTCTATCGATAATGTGGTGAAATCACTGGTGATTGGCCGCAACAGCCCACTGCCCATCGTGTTGATCTTATTTGGCGTCGCGGGTGGGGCAATGAGCTTTGGTTTGTTGGGGGTCTTTTTAGGCCCAATATTGCTGGCGCTGGTATATGCGTTGCTGAAAAACTGGGTGAATAGCGACGATAAAACTTTAAAAATGCAATCATAATCAACAGCATAATTATGTAGTCGGGGTCTGCCAGCCAGTCCCGGCTAATTTTTCTGCCAGATAATCAATCAGCGTTTTCACTTTCAGCGATAGGTTTTTACGCGAAGGGTAAACCGCATGAATACCAAAGCTCGGCCCAGACCATTCCGGTAAAAACGTCACTAATCTTCCTTCTTTAATATCCGGCCCGACCTGAAATATTGGCTGTAGGGCGATACCTTGGCCGGCTAACACGACGGCACGGATGGTATCGCCGTTATTTGTGTGCATTCTGGCTTTGATCGCAATCGCGCGTTCACCATCTTTGACCGATTGAAAATGCCAAACATCACCGGTCGGCAAATAGGAATAGGATATGGCTTGGTGATGAGTCAGATCTTCCGGTTTAGTGGGAGTACCGTATTTTTCCAGATAGGCGGGGGATGCACACAATACGGCGTGGCTATTGGCCAGTCGGCGCGAAACTAACGATGAATCAGCCAGATTACCGATCCGGATCGCCAGATCAAACCCTTCCTCCAGTAAGTCAACTCGCCGATCGTTCAGTTCAATATCTAAGGTGATCGCAGAATGGCGAGCCATAAACTCGGCCCATAACGGGGCCAGATAGCGGGTGCCAAAGGTTAGCGGTGCATTAATGCGGATGTTGCCAATCAGGCTGGCGTTGTTAGCACCAACGGCACTGTCAGCATCATCCAAATCTGCCAGAATATTTTTCGCGCGGTGATAATAATCACGCCCTGCTTCGGTCAGAGCTATATGGCGGGTAGTACGTTGCAG
>JAYSBB010000049.1:0-16143 GCA_041915645.1 Tolumonas sp. | reverse complement strand
CTGCTGGAGTGTCATCAACAATTCCAGCGTTAACATGAACCGCCGTATGCGGAACCGCACGTACGGTGGTGTGAGAGGACGGCGGGAGTGATCCCGCCTCCTACTCGATTTCTGCGATTTACCCCTCATTTATCTGCCGCATATGCAGCATGGCCTGCTCATTTTTGCCCGAAGGGCGTCGTGATTTTTTACCCGTAAAATCGACGGAATATTCGGTAACATAAAATATGTTGCTCTTTTGTTATCAGACAACGGATCATCCGTGGCAGATAACAAAGAGGAATGAATATCATGAAACGATTTATTCTGTGGTTGCTGCTGGTTCTGACTGCACCCGCATGGGCTGTGCCATCACCAAAAGAAGTTTCAGATGCTGTTCATGCCGGAAATTTTGTTCTTGCTGAACAATTGCTGCAACAAACCTTGCAAGACAAACCCAACAGTGCGATGGCGCATTATGAGTTAGGGCAGGTATTAGCCAAAGAGAAACGTCATCAGGAAGCATTGGCTGAGCTGACGAAAGCACAACAGTTGGATCCTGCACTGCATTTCGCGAAAAAACCGCAGTTGTTCCAAGAGATCTATAATGCGGAAAAATCTGCCTTACAACGGCAGACATTTCTGCAATCGAACACGCGTACAACGCCATCCTCAGTAATCCATCCCACTAAGAGTGAGCATCAACAAAGTGGTGGTAAATCAATGATTTCCTATTTTGCGGTGGTGTTATTGCTGTTAGGTGGTGTGTTGTTGGTGATTTACTGGTGGATGAACCGGGCTGATGCCCAACGGGCCAAAGAACAACAACGCCGATTGGCAGCACAAGCGCAGGAACAGCTGGCTTTGTTATTACAACAGGCCGAAACAGTACGTGATAGCGAACTGGAATGCCGGGCGGCCAGTTATTCATCTGCGCAGAAACAACAGATTAATAGCGCATTAGCTACCCACCGGGAGGTGCTGATGCAAGCCATTGCCCATTGTAAAGAAGGCATGCCGTTATCCGATGAGCAACTGCGTCATTTGCAAACGGAAACGACGCGTTTACAGCAGGCCGCCCGCAGTGGTGAATTACCTGCGCCGATCATAGAGCCGTCATTTGAACCGGTGATGCAGCCACCACAGCAAGGGGGCTGGCATGATCCACAATCACAAACGCAGCAACCCGTGATCATCAATAACAATACCTCATCCGGCGGTATGCTTGGCGGTGTCGGTGGGGTTGTTGCTGGCGTGGTGTTAGGTGAAACGCTGGCCGGCAATCGTCAGCATGAAACCGTGGTATATCGTGATGAACTAACTCGTGAAACCCCTGAGCGTGAAGGTGATGATCTGCCTGAGTTTGATGGCGGTAATGATGATAACAGTGCTGGCTGGGACGATGATTCATCATCGTTTGACGGCGGTAATGATGATTCCTGGTCGTGATGAACGCAGTGTCATGAATAGTTTGTAATGAACGGTCTTGTAATTAAAAACACAATAAGCGGAGCGTGTTATGTCAGGTATTTTTGAGAAATTATCCCGTACCATCAAAGGGTTGGCTAATGATGCATTGGATGCGGCGGCTGATCCAGGGCGTGATGCCCGCCAGATCGTGCGTGAGCTGGAAGAGCAGATCCAACGTGCCGAATCGGCTTTATTGGATGTGCGGGCTGAATATGAACTGATGCGTTCCGGTAAAGATAAAACCGAGCAGGAAGTGGCGCGCTGGGATGGTTTAGCTCGCCAAGCCATCAGTGGTGGTGATGACGGGTTGGCTCGCGAGTGTCTGACCCGCAAACAGCAATTTACGAGCACATTACAGCAGCAGTCAGAACAGATCGCACAATATGAACCTGCGGTGCGGGAGTTGGAAAGCCGCATCAATGAGCTAAAAAACCAGCATGAGGAAATGCAAAACCGCATCGAATTGCTGGAAGCGCGCAGTCACTTGGCCGTGGCGCAGGAAAAAACGGCCACTGCGATCAGTGGGATAGGCGGTCAGTCGCTGGTGGCAGATTTTGATAAGCTCGAAGCGCAGGTGGAAAAACAGGAAGCGCGTGCCAGTGCCGCGAGCTCACTGGCGACACAACATAATGGCAATGATTTAGAACAACGTGTGAAAGCACTGCAGCACAGCGATGTCGATGATGCACTGGCCAAGCTGAAACAGGAAATGGGCCGCTGATCGCGGTTAATTTTCCGGTGTGCGCGAGATGATGAGCCAGACGCCAAAGGTGATTAATATGACGCCGAGCGTCTGGCTATAAGACAGCGATTCCTGATACCACGGCAATAACGCAGTGGCTAAATATACCAGGGCATAACTGACACTCAACAATGGATAAGCCCGATTGAGCGGCAAATGGTGCAACGCTTTTAGCCAGCAAAACATCGACAGCAAATAGGCGGCAATACCGCTACCGACCAGAAATAGCGCTGCTTTATTATCCAGCAAAATCAGGGATGTAAACCAGCTCAGACCAAAATGCGGTAAATGGATCATGCCCCATTTCATCGTCAGTTGCGCCAGTGTGGTCAGCAACACACTGCTACCGGCCAGCAGATAACCACTCAATGCATATTTCATAAATGAGCGCCTACTAAGATGACGCCGAGCATAATGCAGGCGATCCCACACCAGCCGCGCCAGCCGGTTTTTTCTTTAAACCAAAAGTGCGAGGCCAGTGTCACTAACACAAAATTCAGGCTCAGCATGGGGTAGGCAATATTGAGTGGCACATACTGCAAAATCACCAGCCACAACAACATGCCCAACCCTAATGCAGCCAGACCGCTGAGTAACCAGCGGTCAAACAGCTTTTCCTGCCAGCCTAATGGGCGGTGTCGCCAATTTTCCACCGCCTGTTTTTGGCATAATTGCCCGATACAGGTGAGTAAACTGACCACAATAATGGCAAGACTACTCATGTGTGTTCCCAGCCTGATTAGCCGTTGTGGCTTGCTGGTAATAGAACAGGGTGAAATTTTGCTGCGCCACGATCTGATCGGCGGCTGGCAACTCTTTAGGGAGTTCGCCCGGTTTATTTCGGGTTACAACCGACACATTCCCTTGCTGACGAGCGGTATTTAGCCAGGCAGGGAAGTCTTCGGTTTTAACGCGCTTATCGGTTTGCGGAGAATCTGCCAGCCCGTAAGCCAGCTCGCCATCGGCACCATACAATTGAATATCATCGCGTTTTAATTGCCAACCGAGACTGACCGCGAGACCGACATCATTACTGAACACAAAACGGCTGCTGCCTAATTCCTGCTGATGTTGTGCAATAAAGGCTTCTGGCAATTTAGAGTTAATCAGCGAAGTTGGCAGCGACCAGCCGAGCAATAATCCTAACGCCAGCGGGCACAGTGCGGTCAGATACAATGATTGTGCGGGTTTGCGGTAACTGAACCAGCCTGTGACCGACCAGCCAGCAAAACAGATCACGGCGAAAGTCAGTGCCACATGGTCATCGGTCAGATACAACGCTTGTTTCCCGATCACACCGCTGCCAAGCAATAAGACCGCTACGAGTAATACACCACCAAATGCCATATTGACCCAGGCATTCTGTCGTACCACTCGCCAGCGTTTTTCCGCCAGTAACTCGATAATTCCGTAGCCCAGTAATATGGCCAGCGGGGCAAAACAGGGCAGGATATAGGTTGGCAGTTTGCCTTTCGCGATGCTGAAAAACAGAAATGGGATCAGCAACCAAAAAAGTAAGAACATCACCACCGGGCGGATTGATGTGGCGCGCCAGCTTTGTTTTAACGCTGCTGGTGCTAAACCGAGCCACGGCAAACAACCGGCAATCAGGATCGGCAGGTAATACCAGAACGGCGCTTTATGTTGCGCATCAGCCCCGGAAAAACGCTGAATATGTTCTACCCAGAAAAAATAATGCCAGTAATCGGGGGCGCGTAAATGAATGGCAATCGCCCACGGTAAACTCACCAGTAATAGGGTGAGCAAGGCGATCCATAAGTAGCGTAACTCATTGAGTTGACGACGATAAAACAGATAAGGCAACGCGACAATGACCGGAACGGCCAGAGAGATGAATCCTTTGGTCAGAAAACCCAACCCCGCAGCGACGCCCATCAGCGCATAACCGGCTAATTTCTGGCGCGTTGTGCTGGCTTGCAGACTGACGTAAAAGCAAACCAGTGTCAGATCGAGCCACAGTGTCACCATGCTATCCAGCACGCTATAAGTACCGATGGCATACACCAGAATAAAAGACAGATAACAGACCGCAGCCGCGATCGCTTTTTTCTGACTGTGGAATAAGCGTTGACTAAACCAGTAGATCAACCAGGCGGTGAGGCCAGCGGAAAGAGCGGAGGCAAAACGGACAGCAAAATGTGACTCGCCAAATAACAACTGGCTGATGCTGTTTAACCAATACCCAGCAATCGGTTTTTCGAAATAGTGCAGCCCCAACAGGTGCGGCACAATCCAGTCACCCCGCTGGATCATTTCGCGGCTGATCTCGGCATACCGCGATTCATCGGGAATCCACAACATCCGGTTATTCAGCGGTAACAGATAAGCCACAGCGAACAAGAGCATCAACAGCCAAGGCGTATATTTTTGCACAAGATTTTTTATCTCTGACATCCAAGCCATCCTTCACGTCCGGGAATAACCGCGCGTTCAATGCGTCCGGTGGGTAATGTTTCCGTCGCCGGTAATAATTCGCCTAATGGGCAAAAACGCACGCCCGCTTGTTGGGCCTGCTGTAATAAATCTTCAAACAGCGATGCCATGACGATCCCTTCCACTTCCGCGTGAATGGTATACACATTCAGTGCCGCCGGGCGCAGTAATGACAAGATATGCTGGTTAAAGTTATCAGTGGTGATCTCACTGCCAATGATCTCATCAAAGGTGGGTAATGTGACCGGAATTTGCGGTGTGCCTAATGAACCATCGGTCAGTAACGGGCGAAAAATAGAAGTACCGCGACAATCGCTGTTATAACGAAACGCATACGGTTGTTTGCAGCGTACCACTCGTTCATCGGCGCGCCAGCCAGCTACGGCAGAGCAATCAATCGGGCGCCCCAAAATCTGCTGTAAGGTATCAACACCCTTTGCGATGTGTTGTATCAGCGTAGTTTCTGACCAATCACCGGCGTGAGCTTGCCAGCCGTGGTGATCCCAGGCGTGCAGGCCAATTTCGTGTTGCATCAGATCGGCATCACGCATCAGTTGACCGAGATGTTGCCCGATTTTTCTGCCCGGCCAGGCGGTGCCAGCCAGCAGGATGTCCCAACCATATAACGATGCGGCGTTGGAGCGCAGCATTTTCAAAAGGAATTGGGGTTTTAGCAGTCGCCAGAGATGGCGGCCCATGTTGTCCGGGCCGACACTGAAGAAAAAACTGCCTTTAATACCGTATTTATCCAGCAAATCGAGTAAACGGGGCACGCCGTCACGCGTGCCCCGAAACGTGTCTACATCGATGCGTAAACCGACATCAAGCATGTTTTACTCCGCTGTTACACAACCACGCAGGAAGAAGTCGAGCGTTGTTTCAATAGTTTCTTCGGTTGGAATGGTTGGTGTCCAGTTGATCAACCGTTGTGCATTCTTAATGCTTGGGCGGCGATGTGACACATCCTGATAACCGGTGCCGTAATACGACTGGCTTTCCACCTCATTAAAACCGGCAAAGGCAGGGAAATGAGCACGCAGCGGGTGCGCTTCAAATTTCGCCAGCAAAATTTCCGCCATTTCACGAATACTGGCTTCATTGTCCGGATTACCGATATTAATGATTTGTCCGTCGCAACGACCACCTTTGTTTTCGATGATACGGAACAACGCCTCAACCCCTTCACGAATATCGGTAAAGCAGCGTTTTTGCGCGCCACCATCGACCAGTTTGATCGGGGTGCCTTCCACCAGATTTAAGATAAGCTGGGTAATGGCGCGCGAACTCCCAATACGAGCCGCATTCAGGTTATCTAAACGTGGCCCCATCCAGTTAAACGGACGGAACAGGGTGAATTTTAAGCCTTCTTTCTGACCATAAGCCCAAATCACGCGATCTAATAATTGTTTGGAGACCGAGTAGATCCAACGCTGTTTGTTGATCGGGCCAACAATCAGCCGTGAGTTATCTTCATCAAAGCTTTGGTCGTCACACATACCATACACTTCAGAGGTGGATGGGAAGATGATACGTTTATTGTATTTCACGCAATAGCGCACGATTTTCAGGTTTTCTTCGAAATCGAGCTCGAATACGCGCAGCGGATTTCGGGTGTATTCGATCGGTGTGGCGATAGCCACCAGTGGCAGAATCACATCACATTTTTTGATGTGATATTCCAGCCATTCGGAATGGATGCTGATATCACCTTCAACAAAATGGAAATGCGGGTTGCCGATGAAGCGGGAAATGGCGTCAGAACCGATATCCAGACCATACACTTCATATTTGTCGTCATCGAGCAGACGTTCAGTCAGATGGTTGCCGATAAAGCCATTCACACCCAGGATCAGTACACGCGTGCGGCGCAACGCCTGCAGGCTGCTGGATACTTTCGGCCCAAATGCCGAACCTTCGGTCAACCCCAGTTCAAGGGCTAATTGGCTGCCACGGACAAACAGGCCTTGTTCGGATTGCCCAGAGGTAATTTCAAGCACGTCTTTACCACAAGCGACTTGCAGTGGATCGATGGAGATGATGGTGCCTGGCGTATGGTTGCCTCCACGCGCTGGTACTACCGAGGCCTTCCACACCAACAATTTACGATCGCCGGCAAAGGTAAAGGCGCCGGGGTAAGGCTGGGTCACGGCACGAACCAGGTTATAAATTTCCTGTGCCGGTTTGTACCAATGGATCTCACCATCGGCAGGAGTGCGACGACCAAAATAACTGGCTTTCGATTCATCCTGCGGCTGTAAGGTAATATTACCGGCTTTCATTGCTGGCAGCGTATCTGCCAGCAGGCTTTCTGCGGCAGAACGTAACTTACCGTGCAAGGTTAAGGCGGTATCACTGTTGGCAATTGCGATGACTTGTTGTGCCACGATGGCGCCAGCATCGGGTTTTGCTGTCATTTGATGTAGTGTCACACCGGTTTCTGTTTCGCCGTTGACCAACACCCAATTGGCGGGCGAGCGGCCACGGTAGCGCGGTAACAGTGAGCCGTGCAGATTGAATGCGCCTTGCGGAGCAATATCTAAAATCGCCTGGCTGAGCAGATTGCGGTAATAAAACGAGAAAATAACATCTGGAGCTAAGCGCTGAATGCGTTCAATCCACAGCGGATGATTGGCATCTTCCGGCGCAAATACCGGCAAATTATGTTCGGCACAAAGCTGAGCGACAGAGGCAAAGAAAGTATTTTCCTGCTGGTCATCCACATGGGTAAACACGGCTTGAATATCATAACCGGCATTCAGCAATGCTTTAATACCGGTGCAGCCAATATCGTGATAGGCAAAAACGACAGCTTTCATTATTTCTTCTCCACAGAAGAGGATTCAGCATTCTGACGAACAATGGTTTGGATAAAATAGCGTGGGCGGGCGCGGACATCGGTGTAGATCCGGCCGATGTATTCACCGAGCAAACCCATACCGACAAATTGCGCACCGATAAAAATGAACAGCAGCGCAAACAGGGTGAACACACCATCGGCGGCCCACGTTGCACCGAGTGCAAAACGTAAAATCAATAACAGCAATGCTAGTGCGAAACCTAAACCGGCAATCGCACCACCAACAAAACTCAGTAAGCGCAGCGGTGCGGTGGTCATGCTGGTGATCAGGTCGAACATCAGATGGATGAGTTTCAACAGGTCGTATTTCGATTCCCCATGCTCACGTTCGGCATGCATCACCGGCAGTTCGATGGTGTTGCGGGCAAAACTGTTCGCTAAGATGGGAATAAAGGTGCTGCGTTCCTGACATTGCAACATCGCATCGATGATCGAGCGGCGATAAGCACGCAACATACAGCCGTAGTCACTCATCTCCTGACCGGTTGCCCGTTTCACCATCCGGTTGATCACTTTCGACGCACTTTTGCGGAAAAAACTGTCCTGCCGGTTCATACGGATCGTGCCGACCACGTCATAACCACCTTCAGCGGCAGTTTTCACCAGCCGCGGGATCTCTTCCGGCGGATTTTGTAAATCGGCATCCAGCGTAATGATCAGATCACCACGCGCACTTTCAAAACCGGCCATTACCGCCGAGTGCTGACCATAATTCCGGTTCAGGATCACCGCCACTACATGGCTATCCGGAGCATTGGCGGCGGCAGTCAGTATTTCGGCCGAACGATCACGGCTGCCGTCATCGACCAGCACTACTTCATAGGGGGAACTAATTTGTTCACACGCGGCCAGCGTGCGCCGCAACAACTCAGGCAAACTGGCTTCTTCGTTATAAACCGGGATAACAACCGACACTAACTGAAAGGTATTAATTTCAGACACGGTTAGACTCCAATACTTGGTGGATCACACGAACGACACGTTCTAAATCGTCATCGGTCATATCGGGAAACAGCGGCAGCGTGCAAAGACAAGCGGAATTCCACTCGGTATCGGGCAGGGAAACTTCCGGATATTTTTCGCGGTAATACTTTTGGGTATGCGCGGCACGAAAATGTAAACCAGTGCCAATTTCTTGCTGCTGCAAGGCTTGCATAAAGGCATCACGCTCAATGCCGCAACACTTGGCATCCACGCGCACCATAAACAGATGATTACTGTGCAAATGCGGGTAATCCGGCACTGTTAATGGTTGCAGCGGGGTATCTGCTAACAACTCACGGTAACGGGCGACCAATACTGTGCGGCGGGCATTAAGTTCCGGCAGACGATGTAGCTGCACCACGGCTATTGCAGCATTGATATCCGCCAGATTGTATTTGTAACCGGGGGTGATCACTTCTGCCTGTGGTTTACGGCCTTGCATCTGACGATCAAATGCATCCACACCCAAGCCATGAAATTTCAGCATGCGCACTTTTGCGGCCAGTTCATCATCATCAGTGGTGACTAGCCCGCCTTCGGCACAAGTCATGTTTTTGATAGCGTGAAAGGAGAAAATGGCGGTGCCTTGTTGACCAATCCAGCGTTCGCGGTAACGCGTGCCAACGGCATGCGCGGCATCTTCCACCACCATGATTTGATGTTGTGCGGCGAGCGCATAAATCGGATCCAGATCGGCCGGGGCGCCCGCGTAATGCACCGGAATAATGGCTTTGGTGCGCGGCGTAATTGCTTGGGCAATTCGTGTTGCATCCGTCATCAGCGTGTCTCGGTCGACCTCCACAAACACCGGGGTCGCGCCCAACAGCGTGATGAGATTGATTGTCGATACCCAGGTTTGCGACGGGGTGATCACTTCATCACCCGGGCCAATATTTAACGCCATTAAGGTGACATGCATTCCCGCTGTGGCTGAACTGACGGCAATGGCATGTTTACAGCCAAATGTCTGGCAGAACAGCTGTTCCAGTTCCTGATTTTTCGGACCAGTGGTGATCCAGCCGGATTTCAGTACCTGGGTTACTGCTGCTATTTCTTCATCCCCAATCGCAGGGCGTGAAAAAGGCAAAAAACTCATGATAGTTAAGCCTCGTAAGTCATCCTTGGAAGAGCATTACTGCGCTCTATTTCAAGCATAGGTTATTCGTGTTGTATGAACGTTTTAGGATCACCACAGCGAGATCGATGGCACTATTGGGAAAAGGTTTTGTTCTCGTTGATGAGGTACAGCATGACGAGCAAACCTTTAGCGAAGCTTAAAAAGGCGTTGTCATTCTGTAACCAGATGTACAACTCGAAAGTGAGGAAACTAAAAATATAAAAGAGATGTATCGTCTGACACTAAATATGAGAGTTCGATTACAGTAGTTAATGAGTGATTAGTTAAACTATTGAGTAGATGAGAAGTAAACCGGAGTGTGTCCCCGATAACCCTGGCAGGATGCCGGGGTTATTTTTTGCTGCTTTATTGATCTGTACCGGCGCTGCTGAGGATTAATGATGCTTAAATGATGCATCATTAATGAAAAGGAGTTTGCCATGAGCCAATCCGTACACGGTCACGATGTCATGCACATGATGCTGGAGTTGGGCGGTCAATTTACTCGCGACAGCTTGAAATCTGCTATCGAAACCCGCTTTGGGGCGGATACCCGCTTTCATACCTGCAGTGCAGAAGATATGACGGCTTTGCAGCTGATTGATTTCCTGGAAGCCAAAGGCAAATTCGTGGCGGCAGACGATGGTTTCAATACCCGCGAAGAACATATCTGTCAGCATTGATCGCGGTGCACGGAATACAACAAAAATGGTGCCCGTATGCGGCACCATTTTTGTTTCTTGAGTTATAGGTTTCAGAAATTGAACCGGTAATAGGCGTTATACGACTCGATGCCGGCATTGTGCGAACTGAGCCCGGCATTGGAATAATGTAATGCCTGTATGCCAATGGTATGCCGTTGATAAAACCGCACACCAATGCCCAGTCGATCTTCAAAATTCACGCTGGAACCCAGCTCCCGATCTTCAATTTTGTTCCGACTAAATGCGGCTAAGCCGATCCCTGCTTCCACAAATGGCTGTATGGCGGCGTTGGCAGAGCCAAATTCATAAGTCAGCACCGGTGAGGCGGATAAGCTGTGGGTATTCACCGCATTATCACTTTCCCAGTAGGTATAACCGAGCGTGCAATAACCACCGAGCCGGCCAAAATCTGAATCAAACCAGTGATCTTGCCATGGAAATTGCAGCCCGGCACGATAAGTCATGGTGTTGTCAGCGGAATGGCCTAACGCGACTGAAACATCAGCTGCGCTGGTGGTTGCGCTTAGCAATAAGGTTAATCCGCTTAATGCTGCGGCGAATGAACGAGAGTGAAGAATCAAAGCAGTCGACATAGGTGCCTCCTGTGGAACAAAGCAGTTTCACGCAGATCTGCGTGCAGAGGTTACTGATTTGAGTATAGGTTTTTTCTCAATAAATGCAGGCAGAACGACGAACATCGCCTGTTGTTCTCAGTTTTGCTAGACTAGCGCATCTTTACCATCTTTTATCTTGCCTTTCTTTCGGATTACAGCATATGAGCGTGATTACAGCGGCAGTAATGTTATTTTTGATTATGGATCCGGTCGGGAATTTACCGATTTTTCTGTCAATTTTGCGTCCGTTACCAGAAGGGCGTCGCCGTAAGGTGATGATCCGGGAGTTGCTGATTTCTTTGGTGGTTATGCTGGTCTTTCTGTTCTCGGGTCAGGAATTATTAAATCTGCTGAATCTGAAACAGGAAGCGGTCAGTATCGCGGGTGGCATCGTGTTATTCCTGATCGCCTTGCGCATGATTTTTCCTGGCGAAGGTGGTGTCACCGGTTTACCGGAAGGCGAAGAGCCATTGATAGTACCGATGGCGATCCCGATGATTGCCGGCCCCTCTATTCTGGCCGCATTGGTGTTGTTGTCGCATCAATATCCGGCGCAGATGATGGATTGGGTGCTGGCCCTGTTATTATCGTGGGGCGCATCTGCAATCATTCTGATGTTCTACGAACAAGTGCATAAACTGCTCGGCGAACGAGTGCTGACGGCAATGGAACGGCTGATGGGGATGTTGCTGGTCATGATCTCGGTGCAGATGTTACTCGATGGGGCAGTGCAATACCTGCATCGTTAAAAGCCCAACGGATGAAATGAAAAGGCAGTCCTCAGACTGCCTTTCTTTTTGCCTCAATTTCCGCTTTTTTCTTCTGGGCTGCGTCATAAATGGCACCCCGTAACTCAAGCATGCGGAAGAAACCAAACAGCAATAGCTCAATGTAATCGCGCTTGGTTAGCTTGATCATATCTTTCGCTACCAAGGTCATAATGGCAGCCTGAATGGCATGTACCATCAACACTAAGATCGCAAACACCGGGATCAGCGTGTGAATTTTACCTTCGAGCGGGTGAATAAAGGTGAAATACACACTACCCAGCCAAAACCCCATAACGATCAACTTGGCTAACAATAAAAACAACCATTTCATGATGTTGGACTCTCCCGCAAATACAGCTGGTAACACACCTGTCCAGCCTGTTTGTCTTTTAATAATTGCCAGTTCGCCGGGATCAGCGGTGCAGTACCTTCGTTTTCCCGTTCCAGATAAATCAACGCCCGATCGGCCAGCCAACCTTGCTGTTCCAGTAAGGGGATCACCGCAGTCAGCAGCTCTTTACGAAACGGTGGGTCTAAAAATACCAGCTCGAACGGCTCGTTACATCCGGCCTGCAGCACCTGTAAGGCATCACGGCAGACGACCTGCGCCTGCGTACACTGCAGGGTCTGCAAATTAGCCTGTAACTGACGGGCGGCTTTCGGCTCTTGTTCGATCATCATGACATAACTGGCATAGCGGGAGAGTGCTTCAAATCCCAAACTGCCACTTCCGGCAAACACATCCAGGCAGCGACTATCGCGCACATCGGTGGCTAACCAGTTGAATAAAGTCTCTTTTACCCGATCGGTAGTGGGGCGCAGCCCTTCAACGTCATGCACCGGTAATTTGCGTCCGCGCCATTGGCCACTGATCAGACGGATAGAGCCAGCACGGCCAGTCGATGGGGTGGAACGAGAAGAGGAAGTTTTGCTACGCGCCATGGGGTTTCTTCATCAAAAGCAGGAAAAGGTGGTAGTATGACGCCCAGTTTATGTTCCGTCATCGCCAGCGAAGGCGGCATTCTAGCAGTCAATGCAGCAAGTGAGTAATCGTTAATGGCAAAAGGACTTTTCTCCTGGTTCGGCCGGGGATCGAAAGATAAAGCAGCACCGGAAGAAACTGTAAAAAACACACCGGTAGCCGAACAACCAACCCCAGAACCGGTTGTGGTAACGCCGTCGATCGAACCTGAAATAACACCCCATACCACAGAAGCAGAACCTTCCGTGGTGGAAGCCGAAGTCGTAATGACAGAAACGGCGGAGCCGGAGGTTGTTTTTGAACCAGAAACGCCGGTAGATAGCTCAGTCAGCGACTTTATCGCAACTGATTCTGCCGAGGTGGCGGAATATCACGAAGAGACGCAAGAGCGCCCAAAACGTGCCGGATTGTTCAGCCGTTTAGTTAAAGGGCTGATGCGTACCCGTGAATCGATCGGTGCCGGGTTCATGGCGCTGTTTCGCGGTAAAAAACTCGATGATGACCTGTTTGATGAGCTGGAAACCCAGCTGCTGACCGCAGACTTAGGTGTCGAAACCACGCAACGTATCATGCAGAGCCTGACCAAACAGGCCAAACTAAACCAGCTAAAAGATGCCGAAGCATTGTATGAGCTGTTGAAGCAGGAGATGGCGGCGATTTTGCAACCGGTCAGCCAGCCGTTGCAGATCGACAGCAGCAAAACGCCGTATGTCATTTTGATGGTCGGCGTGAATGGTGTGGGGAAAACCACGACTATCGGTAAGTTAGCCAAACATTTCCAGGCACAGGGTAAATCAGTGATGCTGGCGGCGGGTGACACCTTCCGTGCTGCAGCCGTTGAACAGCTGCAAGTGTGGGGGCAACGCAACCATATTCCGGTCATTGCCCAGCATACTGGTGCGGATTCTGCATCCGTGATCTTTGATGCCATTCAGGCGGCAAAATCGCGCAACATCGATATTCTGATTGCCGACACCGCTGGCCGGTTGCAGAACAAAGGCCATTTGATGGAAGAGTTGAAAAAGATCGTGCGGGTGATGAAAAAGCTGGATGACAGCGCCCCGCACGAAGTGATGCTGACGCTCGATGCCAGCACCGGCCAGAACGCGATCAGTCAGGCGAAATTGTTCGGCGAAGCGGTGGGTGTTAATGGTATTGCCCTGACCAAACTCGATGGTACGGCGAAAGGCGGGGTGATTTTCGCCATTGCCAATCAGTTTGGTATCCCCATTCGTTATATCGGTGTTGGTGAAGCGATTGAAGATTTACGACCATTCGAAGCCAATGATTTTATCGAAGCGCTGTTTGGCGGAGAACAACACTAAACCATGATCCAGTTCGACCATGTCAGTAAGGTGTACAGCGGTGGACACATGGCACTGCAAAAGGTCAGCTTCCAGCTGCGTTCCGGAGAGATGGCGTTTCTGACCGGCCATTCCGGGGCGGGTAAAAGTACCTTACTGAAACTGATCAGCGTGCAGGAGCGGCCTTCCGATGGCCGCATTCTGTTCAACCGCCGCGATCTCTCGCAGATCACCAAAGCGGACGTGCCGTTTATCCGCCGCCAGATCGGCATGATTTTTCAAGATCACCGTCTGCTGCTCGACCGTTCCGTCTTCGACAACGTGGCGTTGCCACTGCAGATCGCCGGTGCTTCCCCGCTGGAAATTCAAAAACGCGTCATGGCCGCACTGGATAAAGTCCATCTGCATAACAAAGCGCAGCATGTCCCAATGATGCTCTCCGGTGGTGAACAGCAACGCGTTGGTATTGCCCGCGCGATTGTGAATATGCCGCCGCTACTGCTGGCCGACGAACCAACCGGTAACCTCGATGCCGCGCTGGCACATGACATCATGCAACTGTTCCGTGAGCTGAACGCACAAGGTGTTGCGGTGTTGATTGCCAGCCATGACCAAGCGCTGATTGCCGAAAGTGGGCAACGTAAATTGGTGTTGCAGAACGGGCGTTTAGTGGAAGATACCTTGGGGACAGAACATGGCGCGTAAACCGACTTCACATGTGCAGCCAACACCGGGGCAGGGCAGTCGTTTTTCACTGTGGTTGTTTATCCATATTCAGCAACTGCGACAAACCATGCGTGAGATCTGGCATACACCACTGACATCCTTGATGACGATTGGCGTGATCGGGGTCAGTCTGGCGTTACCAGCGACCTTGCTGGTGATTTTGAAAAATGCCGAAAACGTCACCGCACAGTGGGAAAACGGCACGCAAATTACCCTGTATCTGCAAAAAGGCACCACTGAAACGGAGCTGCAGGCACTGCAAGATCGCATCCGGCAAAACAATCAGGTGGAATCGGTGCGTTACATCTCGCCGGAACAAGGCATGAGTGAATTTAAGGCGCTGTCCGGTTTTTCTGAGGCACAGGCTTATCTGTCGGATAACCCGCTACCGCCGGTAATTGAAGTGACACCTCGGCAAGCCTTCCGTACGCCACAGCAAAGTGAACAGTTACTGCAAAGCCTGCGGCAGGAAAGTGCGGTCCAGCAGGGGAAACTGGATATTCAGTGGGTGACTCGGCTGAACGGCATCATCGGTCTGGCGCGTCAGTTGGTGCATGTATTTGCGGGTTTTCTGGTTATTGGGCTCTTGCTGACGGTGGCCAACACCCTGCGTTTATATATCTTTAATCGTCGGGCGGAAATTGAGGTCATGAAACTGGTGGGGGCCACAGATGGCTTTATTCAGCGACCGTTTCTTTACTTAGGCTTCTGGTATGGTGCCGTGGGTGGTTTAGTGGCCTGGTGGTTGTCAGAAGTGCTGCTGTTACTCAGCGAGAAAGCGGTCACGTATCTGGCCGAATTATATGACAGCAGTTTCCGTCTGGTGGGGCTGGGCTCTGCCGATGGTGGTTTGCTGATCCTGCTTGGCGTTTCGCTCAGTATGGGCGCAGCGTGGTTTTCCGTACATAAACACCTAAGCGAGATTGAACCCAAATAAAGATGGCTGTCATCAGGCCAAAAGTAGCATGCACAAATTAATTTGAAAATTTTTGAAGAAAAAGTGAACTTTTGTGCAAACGCGCTGTCTGACTATTTGAGGGTTAATTCTGTTGGGAAAGTTATCTTTCTCCTTTGGCTTGGTGATGATGTATTTTTGATACTTGGTATATCGGAAACATGCTCAGATTTCGGGGAGTCTTTAAGTCTCCCCTTTTTTATGCCCGAAAATTATTAACAAGCGTGACAAGATATGCAAAACTTGATGCGGAACAGCTTTAAATGTCCCGGACGCTTGCGGGATGTGTTATCAAAGCATTCTTTGAATGAAGCATTCGATTTTAAGGTAAAAGAGGTATTCGATGAGTACTGATCTTCAGCGCAATTTGGTTCTGGTTCCCCAGGGAAGCCTGGAGGGCTACATTCAGGCAGTCAACAGCATTCCGATGCTGACTGCGGAAAAAGAACGGGAACTGGCTGAACAGTTACAGAACCACGGTGATC
>JAYSBB010000048.1:0-16438 GCA_041915645.1 Tolumonas sp. | reverse complement strand
GCTCTGATTGCATTGGCTTGTTGGGTATGTGGTGAACCATCGTGTGCTAATGACTGCATCAACATTTCTGCCTGGGCAAACAACACGGTTAGCGGTGTACGTAAATCATGCGACAGTGCGGCCAGCAAGGCATTACGCAACCGCTCAGTTTCACTGTGTAATTTGGCATTTTCAGCCATGTGCGCCAGCCGGAGTCGCTCTAATGCAACTGAAATCAATAACGCATAAGTATCAAGCAAACGTTGTTGCTCTGGGATCATTAAGATCCGTAAATTAGCCGGTTCTAACACCAACACACCTAATGTGCGTAAGGGAGTGACTAATGGTACATAGCGTTGCGCAGCAGCAGGCAAGGTGTCCGTTCCCATACCCGCATGGGCATTATGCTCAAAACACCATTGCGCAATAGCATGATCAACTTGCAAATGTCTGCGCCCCATCAGCTGTAAGTGTTGATCATCATCAGGCAGCAATAAGGCGGAACTGGAACGAAAACTGCGTTTCAGAAAATGTTCTGCAATGCGGGCAATATCTTCTGCTGTTAAAACAGAACTCAAGGCTTTGGCCATTTCAAACAAGTTGCGCGCTCGTTCTTCACGGTAACGAGCTACCCGAGCTTGATAACGCGCCCACGCAGTTAATTGCCCGATGATTAAACCGACCAATAACATGACACTGAATGTCAGTAGATATTGCGCATCCTTCACCGCAAAAGAAAAATGCGGGATGACAAAGAAAAAGTCGAAACTGGCAACGTTGATAATCGCCGCTATACTGGCGCTGAGACGGCCATACAACAAGGCAACAAAAACCACCCCCAGCAAATAAAGCATGATGATATTGAGCGGCTCTAAATAGTTCACCAATAATGACGACAGCAGCGTGATCACCACACAACACAATAATGCAGCACCAATGCCGGTAAACTGGCGTTGCCATTTTTCATCTTTATGCCGCAGATCAGCAGGCAGTACTGGAATATTTGCCGCATCATTTTCGGAAAGTGAAACAATCAAGAGATCGAGATCAGGGCCGCGGGTACCCAGACGATGAGCAAAACTGCCTTTCCACCAATCATGCCAGCGTCGTTTATTGTGACGACCAATCAGGATCTTGCCTAAATTATGCTCTCGCGCATAGTGTAAGACCGCATCAGTTTCCTCCTGTGCGGGTAACGTTGAAGTCTCTGCACCCAATTCCTGCGCCAAATGCAGGGTGGTTAATATATTCCGCCGTTCATGCTCAGGTAAGCGATGCAACAATGGAGTTTCCACATACACTGCATGCCAAACACACCCTAATCGCCCTGCCAGACGAGCCGCCACACGAACTAACTTTTCGTTTCCGCCACCGGGGCCAATGCAAACCAACAGTGAATCACGCGTATGCCAAACTGGTTCGCCAGTATGCCGAAGAGCCTGCATTTGCTCATCAACTCGGTCAGCCGTACAACGCAGCGCCAGTTCCCGCAACGCGATCAGATTTTCTTTACGAAAAAAATGTTCGATAGCACGTTCAGCTTGCTGTGGCAGATACACTTTGCCTTCATCAAGCCGACGCCGCAGATCATCGGGGGGCAGATCAACCAGCACCACTTCGTCTGTTTCTTCATATAAACGATCGGGCACTGTTTCGCGCACACGTATGCCCGTAATGCTACCGACGACATCATTGAGACTTTCTAAATGTTGAACATTCAGTGTGGTTAAAACATCAATCCCTGCGGCCAATAATTCTTCTACATCTTGCCAGCGTTTTGGATGACGGGAGCCCGGCATATTGGAATGCGCCAACTCATCGACTAAAACCAATGCCGGGGCACGAGATAACGCACCATCCAGATCAAATTCATGGAAAGTGTGTTTACGGTAATGCACTTGTTTAAGTGGTAATTGTGTTAACCCTTCCAGTAACGCGGCAGTTTCACTCCGGCCATGGGTTTCAACCACCCCCACCAGCACATCCAGCCCTTCCGCCCGCAGACGACGAGCCTCTTGCAACATGGCATAGGTTTTACCGACACCCGCACAGGCGCCGAAGAATATCTTCAGTCGCCCACGCAGTGGCCTGACATCCGCGAGTAAAACATCCGGATCTGGCCTTAAGTCATCATTATCGAGAGGCATGTGACATATCCTGTTGATCTAATGATAAATTCAAACTCATCACATTAATCATAGGCGCTCCCGCAGCAAACCAGGTAGAACGATCTATCTGTTGTTCGATCATTGCTGCAACGCGTTTTTCCGGCCAACCTCGGCTCTGAGCCACCCGGTTTAGCTGATAATACGCGGCTGCTACACTGATTTGTGGATCTAATCCACTCGCCGATGCCTGAATCAACTCAGCGGGCACCGGTTTTGTGTTGCCGCTGGCTTGTTGCCAATACTGGACTCGCGCTTGCCACTGTTGCATTAATGCAGGGCTGGTTTGGCCATAATTGCTGCCGCCCGAAGCCATGGCATCAAAATTACCCGCTGATGGGCGCGGCCAGAAATAACCGGACTCTTTCTGGTTTTGGCTGATGTTTTGTGCCAGCAAAAGCGAGGCGACCGGTTTTCCGTTTCGATATAACAAAGAACCATTGGCCTGTGCCGGGAAAAGTAATTGTGCTAACCCAGTAACCAACAATGGATAAACAACACCAGTGATCGCTATTAATAACAAGAACATCTGGAATGCTGTACGAAGTGTTTTCATATCAAACCCATCCCATCAATGTCAGTAATAAGTCGATTACTTTGATGCCAATGAATGGCAGCACGATCCCACCTAGCCCGTAATAGAATAAATTGCGACGTAATAACGATTTTGCAGAAAGCGGCTGATAATGCACACCGCGTAAGGCTAATGGGATCAAGCCAATAATGATCAGCGCATTAAATATAACGGCTGACAAAATGGCGGATTGCGGTGACGCCAGATGCATCAGATTTAACACACCTAATTGCGGATAAGTGGCCACAAAGGCAGCCGGTAAAATGGCAAAGTATTTTGCCAGATCATTGGCCAAACTAAACGTCGTCAGAGAGCCACGCGTCATCAGCATCTGTTTACCGATATGCACCACCTCAATCAGCTTGGTGGGGTTCGAGTCGAGATCGACCATGTTCCCAGCCTCTTTTGCCGCTTGTGTGCCGCTATTCATGGCCACCGCGACATCGGCTTGCGCTAATGCTGGTGCATCGTTGGTTCCGTCACCGGTCATGGCCACTAAACGACCTTCCGCCTGATATTGACGGATCAACGCTAACTTCGCTTCGGGGGTTGCCTCAGCCAGAAAATCATCCACGCCGGCTTCAGCGGCGATGGCCGCCGCAGTCAGCCGGTTATCGCCGGTGATCATCACAGTTTTAATGCCCATCCGGCGTAATTCAGCAAAACGTTCTTTGATGCCGCCTTTGACGATATCTTTCAGCGCGACGACACCTAAAACACGCGAATCTTCACTAACAACCAGTGGTGTGCCACCCGTTTTGGCGACATCCTCAACCAGCTTATCCACTTCCGGCGGGAAATAACCCTGATTGGAAGCGATATGGCGACGTAGTGCATCAACCGAACCTTTGCGGATCATCCGATCGTGCACATTAACGCCACTCATCCGGGTTTGAGCGGAAAAAGGCACAAAGGTCGCGTCTAAAGCATGTAAATCACGTTCGCGTAAATTAAAGCGTTGTTTAGCCAACACGACGATGCTACGGCCTTCCGGTGTTTCATCAGCTAGCGAGGCCAGTTGGGCAACACTCGCTAACTCTTGTTCTGTCACGCCCGGTGCCGGTAAAAATGCCGCCGCCTGACGATTACCTAAGGTGATGGTGCCGGTTTTATCGAGTAACAAAACATCAATATCACCTGCCGCCTCTACCGCGCGCCCAGAAGTGGCAATCACATTGGCAGCCAGCATCCGGCTCATGCCTGCTACGCCAATGGCTGACAACAAACCACCGATAGTCGTTGGAATCAAACAGACCAATAACGCCACCAAAACCGTTACCGAAATGGGCTCACCCTGCCCGATGGCTGTCACGCTATACAGAGAAAATGGTAGCAAAGTCACTACCGCCAGCAGAAAAATCAGCGTTAGTGCGACCAGTAAAATCGACAGCGCAATTTCGTTGGGTGTTTTCCGGCGTTTAGCGCCTTCCACCATGGAAATCATACGGTCGAGAAAGGTTTCACCTGGGTTTACCGTACAGCCGATCACCAGCCAATCAGAAAGCACACGTGTTCCACCGGTTACCGCAGAAAAATCGCCACCTGACTCGCGGATGACTGGAGCTGACTCGCCGGTAATGGCACTTTCATCCACCGATGCTACACCTTCAATGACCTCGCCATCACACGGGATCACCTCGCCAGCAGACACCAGCACATAATCGCCTTTACGCAAGCTCTCAGCGGAAACCGGTTGGCTTACTGCATCGTGAACGGCACTGGCTAATTTATGTGCAATAACGGTTTTCTTCAGCCCTTTCAGACTGGCCGCCTGCGCTTTACTGCGCCCTTCGGCTAACGCTTCAGCCATATTGGCAAACAGCAGAGTGAACCACAGCCACACCGTCACCGCGATCGTAAAAAAGGCGTCTGATGATGAATGGGCGGCCAATTGCACCCCACTGACAATCGTCAACAAGACACAACAACACCAGACAACCATCATCACCGGGTTACGCCATTGCGCCCGCGGGTCTAGTTTCAATACCGCATTGATTAACGCGGGTTTCAGTAATTCAGGATCAAACAGCGAAAATTGTTTACGAGACATAATGCGTTATCCCTCAATGAGCCTGCCACAAGGTCAGATGTTCAGCAATCGGACCCAGCGCCAGCGCCGGAATAAAGGTCAAAGCACCAATCAGCAATACCACGCCAATCAGCATGCCAACAAACAAAGGGCCATGACACGCCAGACTACCCGCGCCTGATGGTTGATGCCGTTTTTCTATTAATGCACCGGCAACCGCTAACACTGGCACCATGACGCCAAAACGCCCCAGAAACATCAGCACTGACAGCGTAATATTCATAAATGGTGTGTTGGCATTAAGACCGGCAAAGGCGCTGCCATTGTTATTCGCGGCAGAAGAAAAGGCATACAGCATTTCAGAAAAACCATGTGTTCCTGATTCATGCAGGCTGGCCAATCCTTGTGGTAATACCAACGCCAGTGCGGTGCCGAACAACACTAATGCCGGTGGAATAAGAATGGCGATAGTGACCATTTTCATTTCATAAATTTCGATCTTCTTCCCCATATACTCGGGGGAACGGCCAATCATCAGTCCTGCCAGAAATACAGTCAGGAACACGAACAGCATCATGCCGTACCAACCACTCCCCACACCGCCAAAAACGACTTCGCCCAATTGCATTAACACCATCGGAACCAGCCCCCCCAGCGGAGTCAGTGAATCATGCATCGCATTAACAGCGCCGCATGAAGCTGCAGTCGTAATCGTGGCAAATAAGGAAGAAGCCCATAAACCAAACCGGGTTTCCTTACCTTCCATATTGCCGCCGTTTTGTAAGGCAGACAGTTGCTGATCAACCGGTAGATGAGCCAACAGTGGATGCCCCTGACTTTCCGCCCACATAAGTAACAGCGCGGCCCCCGCCAGCATGATCCCCATCGTCCACAACAATGAAGAGCCAATACGGGAATCTCCGGCGACGCGGCCAAAGCAAACACACAACGCAGTAGGGATCAGGAGGATCGAAATCATCTGTACGAAATTAGTTAATGCCGTCGGGTTTTCAAAAGGATGTGCTGAGTTAGCGTTAAAATAACCGCCGCCATTGGTGCCCAACATTTTGATTGCCTCTTGCGAAGCGACCGGCCCCAGCGCGATATGCTGTTCAACACCGGTCAGACCCGGCACACTAATTTGCGCCACAAAGGTCTGCACAACCCCTTGCTGGGATAAAAACAGCGCATAAATAACACTGATCGGTAATAACAGATAAACCGTGATGCGCCACATATCGACCCATGCATTACCCAATTGCTGTGACCCAGTGCGAACCAGCGCCCGCATCAAGACAAATGCCACCGCAATACCGTTCGCGGCCGACAGGAAGTTTTGCACGGTCAAGCCGGCCATTTGGCTTAATGGTGATAATGTCGTTTCACCGGCATACGCCTGCCAGTTGGTGTTAGTGATAAAACTGATTGCCGTGTTCACCGCAAGCAAAGGCGACACAGCGGGTAAATGTGAAGGATTCAGCGGCAAATGGCCTTGCAATTGCAACAGAAGAAAAAGAACAACTGCCCCTAATAAGTTAAGCATTAAGATCGCACTGGCATAACTACGCCAGCTCATGTTGTCGTTTATATCGATTCCCAAACGCGATTCGAAATGAACCACACAAAGAGGTAGTCGTTCTTCCACTAACCGCGTTAAAGCAATACCTAATGGCCAGGCTAATAGCAGCAACACCACCAAATAACTGATGAGTAATACAACACCTGAACTGAACATGTCAGAATTCCTCAGCTCGAAGCAAAGCATAAACGAGATAAATAAACAAAGCAGCGGCCATGGATCCGGCCAACCACAGTACAAAAGTCATGATGTTTATCTCCCTATGAACGATGTCCTTATCACTGCACCAGATAAAAATTAATCAAATCATGCGCAGAGTTGTTATTGATAAGCTTAAAAAAGAAGAGATAAAGAAGGGATAAAAATACAGAGGCTGAGTATAAAAATTGTATAAAAATGGATGCGTAAAACAACGTCAGTAATACCGGCGTTAAATTCTATTAATCCCAATAAGCATTTTCGCCAAAGCGCGTGACCAGAAAATCAATCATGGTTCGCATGGCTTGTGACATCTGTTTTCTCGACGCATAAACCGCATAGATCCCCATATCAGCCATCTTATAATCGGGCAGCAACGACACCAATTTACCCTGTTTGATCAACTCACTGGCAGCGAAGGTCGGCAACATAGTGATCCCACATCCGGTTACTGCTGCCTGCTGCAAAACCAGTGCTTCATTCGCACTAAAATTTCCTTGAACCGGGACAGAAATAGGATGCTCAGCATGCTCAAACTGCCACAAACTCTGACCAAAATAGGCATAGGTTAAACAGTTGTGTTGCGTGAGATCTTGCGGGGAAAGCGGCACACCCTGTTTATGTAAATAATCCGGTGAGGCGCATATAACAGAACGACACATACCAATTTTGCGGGCAATGAGATTGGGGTCTAGATTGTTGGTGATCCGAATAGCGAGATCGATACGTTCTTCAATGAGGTTCACGGTGCGATCAACCACTTGCAAATCAACACTCGTCGCTGGATATCGCGCCAGATAAGCCATTACTGCGTCGGTCATATGTGGATGTGCAAACACTGCACTGGTAGTTATTCGTAATTGCCCTCGCGGCTCACCTTCCCGTTCAGCAACTGTGGCTTCCATATTTTCAGCCAGTTTCAGCATTTCACGACAAAGCGGCAGCATCTGCGTACCCGCAGCGGTAAGCGTGAGCTTACGCGTAGTTCGGTGCAATAACCGCGCACCAGCCCACTCCTCCATATACGCAACATAACGCGACGCCATCGCCCGCGACATATCCAGATGTTCTGATGCAGCGGAGACACTGCCGCGTTCTACGGTTTCAAGAAACACCTTAATGGCGGTGAACTTATCCATATATGCTCAATTAATGCAACAAACTGTCAACTATACCCCTCTATTTGCTCATTTCAATATCCAATAGACTTCATTCCATCAGGTCAGGCTGCTGTCAGGAACACCAATATGAACGCATTAAAGCTTTATTACTTCTTCGACCCGCTATGTGGTTGGTGTTACGCCAGTGCACCTGCACTAGCCGGGTTAGCAGAAACGTTTCCAGATTCATTAACACTCATGCCTTCAGGTCTGTTTGCGGAAGAAAATTCACGCGACATCTCGCCGGAATGGGCGGCGTATGCCTGGCGTAATGACCAACGCATTGAACAGATAACCGGTCAGCAATTCAGTACGGCTTATTACAACCACGTACTGCACGGTGATCATTTGCGGTTTGATTCCGGCCCGGCAACACGCGCAATGACGCTGATCAGAACGATGGATCCGGCTTTGGAACATGCGTTTTTGAATGCAGCGCAACAGGCGCGTTATATCCAAGGGTTAGATACCGCAAATCCGCAGGTATTAGGTCTGGTTGCAGAAACGATTGCCGCGAAAAAAGGTATTGAGATCCCAGCGGATCAATTTTCCGCGCAAATTGCAGATGATCAGCAACTAGCAAATACGGCCAAAGAAAGAATAACGCTGACGCAGCAATTAATGCAGCGCCTGAATATTTCCGGTGTTCCTTTATTGCTGGTAAGCATTAATGGACAAGAGTTCATTTTACACGGCGCTGATCTTTATAACGGCCCAAGCAAATTGATTAATTCGATTCAACAGATCGTTAGTTCCCAAAAATAGTAAATCATTGATTAAATACACGGAGTTCATTATGACAAATAAAATTCTGGTTCTGGGCGCAACAGGCAACATTGGCAAACCACTGACTGAAGCATTAGTAGCAAAAGGTGAAAAAGTAAAAGCCGCTTCCCGTACTGGTAAAGCCGTTGCTGGTGCTGAAAGCGTGGTGTTTGACTTCACCGATCTGTCGACCATCGATAATGCATTTGAAGGGGTCGATCGTGTTTATGTCATGGTGCCAACCGGTCATATCGATGTGGTTTCTTTAGTGACTCCAGTGTTAGACGTTGCCATTAAAAAAGGCGTAAAAATTGTGCTGCAATCAGTGCTGGGTGTCGATGCGGATGACAGCATTCCTTACCGCCAGCTAGAATTAAAAGTTGAACGTTCTGGTGTGCCGTTTGTGATCCTTCGCCCGAACTGGTTCTCTGACAATTTCCATACCTTCTGGCTGGCCGGGATAAAACAAGGCGTTATCGCCGTGCCCGCTGCACAAGGTAAATCCAGTTTCATTGATGTACGTGATATTGCAGAGTCTGCTGCAGCGGCATTAACCAGTGCCGCATTTGATGGCAATGCCTTCAACCTGACTGGCCCGGAAGCGTTGAGTTATGCCGATGCTGCGGAAAAATTATCGAAAGCATCAGGTCATGCGATTCAATATCAGGCGATTGATGATGATACATTTGTTGGCATTTTGACCGGTGTCGGCGTTCCAAAAGATTATGCCAGTTTCTTAGCGTCGATCTTCTATCCGGTGCGTGAAGGCTGGACGGCATTAACCACCGATGCGGTTGAAAAATTGACCGGACATGCCCCGCGTTCAGTATCAACTTATATTGATAATCATATCGAATTGTTTAAATAAGCGTTCACCAAGCCAGATAAAGCCATCCCTCGCGGGTGGCTTTATTATTCACTACCTACTGCATCAAAAAAATAACTGGTGCACGTGCGTGGGCTCAAATAATTAAATATCTCTTTTGGCAAACGTGATGGTTGTAATGCCCGTTTTATGCTCAAAGAAACATGTTCTAAATCAATAATAGCGGCTTTATCACGCGGCACATGCGGGTCATAGATCATTAATTTTGGATACAACAAGCGTTCACTATTAACTGACATGATGAGACCAACATGACCATTGGATAACTCCACAACACATCCAGGCGGATAAATACCTAACTGTTTAATCAATAATTGAATATAACGTTTATTTAGTTTCTGGCTGCGGTGTTTGAATAAAAAAGATAACGCCGTATAAGGTGGAACAGGTTGTTTTGCTCTCAATAGAGGATTACAAATATAGTCATATTCATCAATGACAGATAATAATTGAGTCAGATCATCTATTTGATCCCCTGCAACACCCTTCGGATAACCAGAACCATCAAGCCGTTCATGATGTTTTAAAATGATCTCTTTGGCTCTATAGGGAAAATTATTCATTAGATCTAATAATTTCAACCCATAAATAGGGTGCATATGATACAGATTTTCTTCCGGTTTAGTTAAGGGCTCGGTCTTACGCAAGATCTGCGTTGGCAGCTTTATTTTCCCTATGTCATGAAAGATTGCAGCCATGCCAATCAACTTAATTTCATCTTCAGACTTATTACATTGCTTAGCCATTAACATAGATAACGTGGCAACATTAAGAGAATGATAATAGAGCCCTTCTTCTCTGGTCGAATCATCCATTAAGTGTAATGTTATTTGATCAGCCTGCTTTAATTGCTCTGAAATGTAATCAACAAGCTCCTGAGCTTCACGAATTGCACTCAATGGCCTAGTTTGTAGCTTATTAATAAGACCGCGCATTTGAGTGAAAGAATGTTTAAATGCTTCTTCCGCTCTTTTTTAACTGCGCTTATATTTTTGTAGTTGCTCGATACGACTGAGTTTTTCAGAATGCATCTTGCCATGAAGATCATTTATATCATCATGACTATTTTCTTCACTGAGTTGTATTATTTGCTCTGGCTCTTTCTGTTTAGGCAGCGTTTCGCATTTTTCGATGACAAGAAAAACATAATCCAACTCTAATTTTTGAATTATTTTAATTTGCTCTTCATTCTTTATCATGAAGTTGGACAATAAAAATGGATGTTTATGCCAAGTTAATGGCAATCGTATATAATTACCTATTTGCAGGTTTTTTACTGACACTTTTATTTCATTCAAAATATCTACAACCCATCCCTAGTTAGACCACTTTATATTTAAATAAAATATTTGTTTAAATATAATCCAAACACCGCATAGTTCAGGTCTTTTAAACCAATCCAAACAAAATATAGATTGTTTTTAATCCATTTCTAACTGTTATTATTATGCTTGCCCCAATAAATGTCCAGATCATTTGAGTCTTTAGGTATTATTTGTGACCCGAACGAAAAACATTCATTAACAGTTATGAAACAACTAAGAATAACTTGTAGCCAGTAATGGTATATCCGTAGATTTTTTGATGAACCGGAACCCATTAGGCTCCAGCTCTTTTATATGTAATATTTATTGCAATGCCAATTCAATCGCAGCAACCAATTCCGGGCTGTCTGGTGTGATATCTGGAGCATAACGGCCAATTACATGACCATCACGTCCAATCAAGAATTTCTCAAAATTCCACATGATATCAGTTTCATTAGCTGGCAATAATTGACGATCAGCCAATCGAGAACGCAGAGTTCCGTCAACTTTAGGTGTTGCCTGTGGCTGTTCAGCAATTAACCATTGATACAATGGATGCCGTGATTCCCCATTTACACAAATTTTACTGAATAACGGGAACGCGACACCATAATTCAGGCTGCAAAAATCACTGATTTCGGCATCTGTTCCCGGTTCTTGTGCAGCAAACTCATTTGAAGGAAACGCTAATATTTCAAATCCTTGCGATTTATATTTGTCGTAAATAGCTTGAAGTGCAGTGTATTGCGGTGTGAGACCACATTTTGATGCCACATTAACGATCAGTAATACTGATCCGGCAAAATCAGATAGGTGAGCCAATGAACCATCAATCTGAGTTAAGGGTAATTCGTTAATATTCTGAACCATTTCTCGCTCCTCTTTTGTTACTAAATTCACCACTTAAATTGCGCGCAACTTAATTGCCAACAACTTATATGCTCCTAATAGGTGTAGAATGCAAGAACCATGTATTGATCATCGAATAAACAACTAAGCACTGATGATAGTAAAGAATAGACAGGAAATTCATGGATAGCGTTGTCGTACTGGTTGATGTGCAAAATATCTACTACACCACCAAACAAGCTCACAATTGTAATTTTGACTATAACGAATTTTGGCGACAGGTCACCGCCAATCGGCGCGTTGTAAAAGCGATTGCCTATGCAATCGATCGCGGTGATGAAAAACAGCGGCAATTTCAAAATATCCTTCGCGCCATTGGTTTTGAGGTAAAACTGAAACCCTTTATTCAACGAGCAGATGGCACCGCCAAAGGCGATTGGGATGTCGGCATTACACTCGATGCCATGGAATACGCAAAAGTGTCAGATATCGTGGTGCTGGCCTCTGGTGACGGCGATTTTGATTTGTTAGTAAATAAAATTCACCGTGATTTCGATGCATTAGTGGAAGTATATGGTGTGGCTAAATATACATCGGTGGCATTAGTAAATTCGGCGGCAAAATTTATTCCTATTGAAGGTGATTTGTTATTAAAGTAATTCAGCCACGCTCAAACTGCGGAGTCGACCATGCTTGAATTAAGACCTAATTGTGAATGCTGCGATAAAGACTTGCCACCAGAGTCCACAGAGGCTCTGATTTGCTCATTTGAATGCACATTTTGTGTCACTTGTGCAGATAACATACTTGCTGGTGTTTGCCCAAATTGTGGTGGCGAACTGGTTCGTCGCCCTCGCCGTCCAGCGGATAAACTGGTTCACCATCCTGCATCGATAACACGTATCTTTAAACCACAGGTTTCAGCATGACAAGCCTTGAAGACGATTCAGCAACCGCGCTTAAACACATGTTTAATGCGGATCGTTTTACCCATATAGCAAAAGCGGCTTGTTCGATTAACTCGGCGTTTGATGGTGCGCGTTTTTTTCAACTGACCACAACATCACTCGATGAACGCTCGATTATGCAGCGTTTGCGGCAGACAGCGGTGAGTTTAGAAACATGCCTTCCAGGCCATTTTACGCAGCAACTTGAAACGTTGTACGCTCTGGCGCCGAAAATAAATCACGGTTTTGTTTCGATGATCCTGCCTGAATTTGTTGCGCTTTACGGACAAGATCACTTTGCTGAATCAATGGATGCCCTGAAATATTTTACGCAATTTGGTTCGTCCGAATTTGCCGTACGCCATTTTTTACTAAAAGATATGCGCCGTACACTAACGACCATGCAGCAATGGGCAGAAGATGAAAATGATCATGTCCGACGTCTGGCCAGTGAAGGATGCCGCCCGCGATTACCCTGGTCATTTCAGATAAAAGCACTGATCGAAGATCCAGCGCCAGTTGCACCTATCTTACAAGCGCTCAAAACCGACCCGGTATTATATGTTCGAAAATCGGTAGCCAATCATCTGAATGACATTACCAAAGATCATCCGGAATGGGTTCTTTCGCTGTTGTCATCATGGCCGGAAGATAATCTGCATAGTCAGTGGATCATTCGCCATGCATTACGTTCGTTAATAAAACAAGGCGATCAAAAAGCATTAACCCTGATTGGTGTGGCAGGTAAACCTGATATCGACATTATTCGTTTTGATGTTTCACCCAATCTGATTGCATTAGGCGATGTCATTACACTGCAAGTTGGTATTCAATCACGATCAGACAGCACGCAGAAATTAGTCATTGATTACGCCATTCACTATGTAAAACAGAACGGTAAAATATCCAGAAAAGTGTTTAAATTCCGTACAACAGAGCTAGCTGCATTGGAAAGGCTGGACCTCTCTAGCCGTCAAACCATCAAGGATTTTACAACACGAAAACATTACACCGGTAAGCATATTGTAGAACTGATCATTAATGGCGAGATGGTTGCACAACAAGCGTTTTCTTTAATTACTAACTGACGAGTGACAGTGTTTTCCCCCTAACGGTATGCTTAGGGGGGATCTATAATTTATGGTTGTGATTCAACTGGTTGGATAGTCTGTGTTCCACCCCACACCATGTTTTCAAAGCGCTCAGATGGATTACCGTTTTTGGTGGCAATGATGGGCGATAAACTGGCCATTTTCCATTCCGTATGCGGCCACCATTTTTCCACCGTGGTGTGATGTATCGGCTCAATACTTTCCCCTGGTTTCGGCATATTAACGATAACACCAGCCGATTTAGCTGCCGCTAACACACGTTCCGCCGGTTCGGTCCAGCTGTGTGGAGCAAGTTCGAACAACCCCCAATGCACTGGGATCATGACTTCACCACGCACTTCTTGATGTGCGCGCACCGCTTGCTCTGGCCCAAGATGCCAATCAGGCCAAAATGGATTGTATTGCCCGGTTTCAATCAATGTCACATCAAACGGACCTAACCATGAGCCAATGTCTTTAAAACCGGGAAAATAGCCAGTGTCACCAGAATAATAAACCCGATGAGCAGGGCCAATTAGCGCAAACCCTGACCATAATGTTTTATTCGATTGCGGGATCAAACGGCCAGATGCATGTCGGGCCGGTGTTGCCACCACATCAATATCATTCACCTGTGTTGAGTCCCACCAATCCATTTCAGTGATTTTACTGGCTGGAACGCCCCAATATTCAAGATGAGCACCGACGCCCAGCGGTACCAGAAATTGTGTATCCCAATCTTTCATCGCTTCGATGGTAGCGCGATCCAGGTGGTCATAGTGGTCATGTGAAATCAAAACGGCATCGATATGAGGCAGATCAGCCAACTGAATTAAAGGCTTATACCAACGTTTAGGCCCCAACCAAGAAACCGGAGAGGTGCGCTCACTCCACACAGGATCAATCAAAATACGCGTACCATCCACCTCAATTAATGAAGTGGAATGACCAAGCCAAGTAACCCGAAGATCGCGATTTAATGGTTGAGCTAAAGCGGCTTTCACATTAGTTACTACTGGTATTGCTTGTTGCGGCGTCGCATCAGGGCTGGCACGAAATGTCTGCATCATAGCGCTTTTCATGTCACTCCAGATCGGCTGCGGATTTTCAAATTTCCCGTCATGCCATTGAGGTGATTGTTTAATTTTAGACAAACGTTCACCGTTGGGTGATTTACCAAATGAGCTATATCCCGTGATCAAAAAAACACTAGTAACAAGACCTACAAACAGCCCTGAAATAGCTAATAACCATTTAACCGCGCGTCGGAAACGAATCGTTAATTGTGCCATGACTTATTTTCTCCTTCAGTTACTGAACATCAGCACCCAGGTGATTGATATCTTTGGAATTAACAACAAACCTACCTGTATTTTTGCGGGCGGCATTGAGCATGGCTTGCCCTACGACTTTGGTTGTTAAAACTGAATCTGGAAATAAACGCCGCAGCAGTGGCAATATTGGTTGCGCTACTTTGTAAAACAAACGATAAAGCCGGGTTTTAGAATGCATACCATGCACTGGTTGTATGATGCCTGGGCGGAATAAATACACAGCATTAAACGATAATTGCAGCAATGCGTTTTCTGTTCGCCCTTTAACGCGCGCCCACATACTTTTGCCTTGTTCACTGCTATCAGAGCCCTCGCCCGAAACATAAATAAAGGTCATTTGCGGGTTAAGACGACTCAATATCTTCGCAACAGATAGCGTTAAATCATAAGTAAGATGACTGTAATCAGCTTCACTCATGCCATAAGCGGAAACGCCTAAGCAGAAAAAGCAGGCATCAAACGCCGTCAATTGCGATTCAATAGCCGCTAAATCAAATAAGTTCGTCTGAACAAGATCAAGAAGTTTGGCATGTCGCAAGGAAACCGAGGAACGTCCCAGCGTCACGACTTGCTGAACATCGTCTGCCGCTAAACATTCTTGTAATACACCATGACCTAACATGCCAGTAGCGCCAAGTATCAAGATTTTCATGGTTGTGTCCTGTTCTGCTATCTGCATCAACAATCGATTGGTGGAATATCGATTTTTATGAGTGATTAATCAATCAATTAAAAGCTAAAATTTTTTACTCGTTTGCCAGCACACGCCAGAATGCATCAAAACCAGCATTACAATAATGTTCCGCGTCCTCTGGTTCACGAATAATAAAGTCAATCGTTGTGTCAGCCATAGCCACCATCATGGCAGTGACAAAAGCGCACGAATTATTCTGGATCTTACTGTTTTTAAGACATTCCTCCAGAAGCACCGCAGCCTCAGAAAAAATAGCCATACCCGCTGCTCTGCTTTCTGTTGTTATGCGGTCTGAAACACTGAGTTGCCCCATAACCTTACGTTTTTCCGGATTATGTGCGCCCCAATTAATATATTTCGACCAGACGAAATGCATTCTTTCACGAAGCGTCAGTGTTCGGGGATAGTTAGCTAACATCTCCCGCCCCATCTCTTTTTTGAGTTCCAGATAGAGTTGGTTGAGCAATTCATCTTTGGTTTTGAAATAGGTGAACAGAGTTCCTTCTGCTACCCCTGCCGTGCGCGCAATTTTTGACGTTGGCGCTTCAAGACCCAACACAGAACAAACAGTAATAGCGGCTGTTAATAATGCATTGTATTTATCTTCACTTTTAGGCCTGGCCATCAGAACATTCACACACAATAAATGAGTAACTACTCAACTATAGCAATACAACCCCATGAACACAAGCCGTCCGCTTATTAGAATGAAACAGCCCCGAAAGAAGCTATTTGTATTTTGAATACCGGCAACAACTCAGGGTGAGAGCATGAGTGCTCAGTTTTTGTTCGCTGCTGTAATTCCAGCCAAAATTACTTGTTCCAGATAGTCACTATTCATGGCGGCTATCTTTTGTTTACGTCTGATACTGGCAATTTTG
>JAYSBB010000047.1:0-16492 GCA_041915645.1 Tolumonas sp. | reverse complement strand
CCCCAACGCGCATCCAGATCAATCAGTGCCTGTTTGTAAGAGGCAGGCACAGGGTCTAATGGCAGACTATCGGCTGTGTTATTCAGTAAACTGCGATAGCCGGAAATTTCGGTATTCAGACGTTTGCCCAGATTACCTAATGCATCATTGTTGTTCGCTTTCTCGATATCGGTCGCCAGCGCTTTATAGACCTCTTCCGGCGGCAATGCTTTACCATCCCAGTTGGCCATGGCTGTAACGGTAGCGGGCAATAAAGCCGACACTTCCGGGTTATCGACGCTTTTTTTCAACATGATGACCAGTGGTACTAAAAACACGACCACCAGAAAAATAATTAACGGCAGAATGAGCCCGAATGATTTCAGTCGGTTGATTCGTTCCGCACGATGAAGTTTTGCCTTCAGGGATTCGGTATCCACAGGCTGGGGGAGGGTGTCCGTAATGGTCGTTGACATCATAAATTCATTCCTGACAGACGGCTCACAGGCCTGGATCATTCCGTTGAGATTGACAGGGTGTTCGCGTCGGGCCCTGCAATGAACCCGACGCGAGAGGCATTACTTAGCTGCCCAAGCGTTGAAGCGACGTTCCAGTTCTTCACCGTGATCCAACCAGAAGGTTGGGTCAACTGCGACCGCGACACCTAAGTTAGCGGGTGAAGAAGGCAATGTGGCTGCTAAAGCTGCATCGATCTTGCTGGCTGCACCTTTATTGGTTGGGCCGTAAGGGATCTGTTTGGCGTAATCGATCTGGCTTTCCGGTTTCACGGTAGAAGCAATAAATTTCATCGCCAGATCTTTATTTGGTGTGCCTTTCGGAACAACCCAATATTCCACTTCGTACAGGCCACCGTTCCAGGTGATGTTCAGGTTTTTATTACCTTCTTTCTGTGCATTGGCAATACGGCCGTTAAACGCAGAAGTCATTACCACATCACCTGAGATTAGATACTGTGGTGCTTGAGCACCCGCTTCCCACCACTGAATATTCGGTTTCAGCTCATCCAGCTTTTTGAATGCACGGTCAACACCAGCTGGGGTGGCTAATACGGCATACACATCTTTCTGGGCTACGCCATCAGCCAACAGCGCTGCTTCCAGTGCATATTTAGCGGTTTTACGCAGGCCACGTTTGCCTGGGAATTTCTTCACATCCCAGAAATCAGCCCAAGAGGTTGGCGCTGCTTTCAGTTTATTTGCGTCATACGCGATCACGGTGGAGTAAACAAACATGCCGACGCCACATTTGCTGGCCGCACCTGGAATGAAGTCGCCTTTAGCGCCGATCACTTTGTAATCCAGTTTTTCAAAGAAGCCTTCGTCACAGCCGCGAGCGACTTCAGAAGACTCCACTTCGACTACGTCCCATGATACACTTTTGGTTTCTACCATCGCTTTCAGTTTGGCCATCTCACCGTTGTATTCACCTGCCACGACTTTAGTGCCTGTCGCTTTAGTAAACGGCTCATAATAGGCTTTGATCTGAGCTTCCTTGTTGGCACCACCAAAAGAGATAACAGACAGATCGTTTGCTTGTGCTGCTACACAAGCGCTCGCTGCCAACACCGCTAACAGAGTACGAGTTGCATTCATCGATATCATCCTTGTTTCAGTTATTAGGGTGGAACGTTTATTAGATAGAAACGTTATTAATCCAGCATGTCGAGGGCGCGGACATGATCCTTTTGCCACCCGATCGCCAGTTTGTCGCCCAGTTTGATGTTTGGATCGAACTGGCTCACTGGCATCTTCACTATAAAGTTAGAGCTGTCACAGGTATCAATACACAGGCGGATGTGATCGCCTAAGTAGATGAATTCTTTTACTTGTCCGTATACCACGTTATCGCAACTCTGGCTGGCATTACCCAGCAAGATCCGCTCTGGTCGGATCGACAGCGAAGTCTGTTCGCCACGGTGTGACACATTGACCGCGAGTGATTTGATGAGTGAACCATCCTGCATCCGCACCAGACAATAATTGCTGTCGATGCTCTCAACAACGCCCTGTAAACGGTTGTTTTCGCCAATAAATTGCGCCACAAACGCATTTTTTGGTTCTTCATACAAGACTTTCGGGCTGTCGATTTGTTGGATTTCACCTTTATGAAACACTGCAACACGGTCTGACATGGTCAGTGCTTCCGATTGGTCATGCGTTACATAAACAATGGTCAGGCCAAACTTGTCATGCAAATGTTTAATTTCCATCTGCATATGTTCACGTAACTGTTTATCCAGTGCACCGAGTGGTTCGTCCATTAATACCAGTTTAGGTTCAAACACCAAAGCACGTGCCAACGCCACACGTTGCTGCTGGCCGCCAGATAATTGTGCTGGGTAGCGATGACCAAAGCTGTCCATCTTGATCATGGCCAGTGCTTCCTGCACTTTTTCCTGAATATCGGCTTTTGCCATACGACGCACAAACAGCGGAAACGCCACGTTTTCTGCCACAGTCATGTGCGGGAATAAGGCATAGTTTTGGAACACCATACCAATATCACGTTTGTGCGGTGGCTGATTATTCAGCAATTTACCGCCCAGTGTAATTTCACCGCTGGTGGCGGTTTCAAAGCCAGCCAGCATCATCAGGCTCGTGGTTTTCCCTGAACCACTTGGGCCTAACAGAGTCAGAAATTCGCCCCGACGGATATTTAAATTGAGGTCTTTTACTATGAGTGTTTCGCCGTCATAGCTTTTTTGTACGTTGCGAAACTGAACAAATGGCGTTTGTTGTTTCATAAGGTTCTCTTCACGTCGTCAGGTTAACGATGCTTCAGCAAGATACGTGCTGAATATTTAAAAGAACGCTAACTTTTCGGCCGAGACACTAAGTGCCTATCAGTTCCGTTGATGTAGCCAGCAGTCTGGAGACCACTATAGGTGCGGGGTATAGGTGTAAAAAGCGTAATGTTTAAATGTTTACATTGAAAAATATAGAACAAAAAGGGGGCTAAATGGTACTTGTAAGATTAATGTGGATATGGGAAAAAGGAAGGTTTTTGAATATAGAATAAAGGGCTAATTTGACGCTATTTTGCAGCAATGCTACCTATTATACGTCTTTCTGCTCTGAAAGGTAGCCCCAGAATGGGATTCATGTAGCAATTTGGTGCTGTAGGTGTTTGGTGCATATTTTTCTGATTAAATTGGTGCAATTGTGATTGAGCATCGTTTAGCACTGATCTGCGCTATGCTTCAAAACGTACATACAAAAATAATGCGGAATCAGCGTGTTAATCAGCGCCAGCGCCATATTTTGCTGGCTTACATTAAGGATAAAACATGACCCAGTTTGATACTCAACAGATCCAGGTTGGCATTAGTTCCTGCTTGTTAGGCCAGCAAGTGCGCTTCGATGGCGGGCATAAACGATCTGAATTTGTAGAAAAAGAATTAACCCGTTATTTTTCTTTTACACCTGTCTGCCCTGAAATGGCGATTGGTCTTGGCTCGCCGCGTAAAGCGATCCGGCTGGTTAAACGAGACGATGTTATTCACGTCGAAGCTTCAGATGGCAGTTTTGATGTTACTGACAAACTAACGGCCTTCTCTTATCAAAAAACAGCAGAGTTTGATCATCTGGCGGGTTATATCCTCTGTGCCAAATCACCAAGCTGTGGCATGGAACGCGTCAGGATCTATTCATCGCAAGGCTCAGCGAAAGAAGGTACCGGCGTTTACGCTCGTATACTGATGGAGCAAAATCCACTGTTGCCGGTGGAAGAAGATGGCCGTTTGTGTGATCCGGTGTTGCGTGAAAATTTTGTCACTCGTGTGTTTGCTTATCATGACTGGTTAACGCTGCAACACAGCGGTATTACGCGTGGCAAGTTGATCGCTTTTCATTCCCGCTATAAATACCTGCTGTTTGCTCACCAGCCTTCGGCCTATAAGTCACTTGGTAAACTATTGGGGGATGCCATTGATTTACCATTAGAGACGCTGGCTGCCCGCTATATTTCAGGCTTGATGCAAGGCTTACAACAACGTGTAAGCCGGAAAAACCATTCCAATGTATTACAACATTTACAGGGCTACTTCAAAAAGCACCTCAGCCCAGCACAAAAAGCAGAATTACAAACCACCATCGACAAATACCGCCGTGGCTTGTTACCACTGATGTCGCCGATGACACTGCTCCAGCATTATCTGCGGGAATACCCGAATCCTTATTTAGCGTCGCAGGTTTATTTTAATCCTCATCCTGAGGATCTGGCACTGCGTTACAGCTTATAAGGAGGGAACCATGTCATCGTTAGTCTGGTTTCGGGACGATTTGCGTCTGCACGATCATCCGGCGTTGTATGCCGCCAGTTTGCGCAATGAGCCATTACAGGCCATCTATTTCATTACGCCAAAGCAGTGGGAAAAACACGATCTGGCACCGATTAAAGCAGATTTGATGGAGCGCCAACTCAATCAATTAGGCGCTGAGTTGGCGGAGCTTGGTATTCCATTAACTGTACTTACAGTCGATGATTATCAGCAATTACCTCAGGTATTACTGAATTTCTGCCAACAGCAGAGCATTACACAGCTATTTGTAAATCGAGATATTGGTGAGTATGAACTACAACGTGATCTCGCTGTGCAACAGCAGTGCGATGCCACCAAAATTCATGTGCAGTGGTTTGATGCGCGTTGTGTGTTTGCGCCCGGAACCGTGTTAACCGGCAGCAAAGAGATGTTTAAAGTCTTCACGCCGTTTAGTAACGCCTGGCTAAAACGATTAATGGCGGAAGGTTATCAGGTCTGGCCAAAACCTGTGAGCAGGGGGGAAGCACTTAACTGGTCGCCCGTGCAATTTACTTATCCAAAAGTGGATAGCAGTGCTTGGCCTATCGGTGAAGAGCATGTGCTTGCCCGATTGCGCGATTTTTGTGCTGAAAAAGTGGATGCCTATGGCGAACAACGTGATTTTCCCGCTATCGCTGGCACGAGCCAGTTATCCCCTTATTTAGCGCTTGGAATTATTACGGTTCGCCAGTGTTTAGCGGCGATGGAAGCTGCGCTGGATCAATTGCCTTTTGAGCGTGGTGCAGCCGGGTTTGTGTGGTTGAACGAATTGATCTGGCGGGAGTTTTATCAGCATCTGCTGGTGGCATTTCCTCACCTGTCAAAACACAAGGCATTTAAAGCAGACACTGAACATGTGAGCTGGCTTTGGGATGAAACGCGGTTTAATGCGTGGTGTGAAGGTAAAACGGGTTATCCGATCGTCGATGCCGCCATGCGCTGTTTGAATCAAACCGGCTGGATGCATAATCGCTTACGTATGATCGTGGCGTCCTTCCTGACCAAAGATCTGCACATCGATTGGCGTCATGGTGAACGTTATTTTATGCAGCAGCTAATTGATGGTGAATTAGCCGCCAATAACGGCGGTTGGCAGTGGGCGGCAAGCACCGGTGCGGATGCAGCACCTTATTTCCGTATCTTTAACCCGACCACACAAGGAGAGCGATTTGATGAGAAAGGCATTTTTATCAAACAATGGTTACCAGAGCTTGCCGCGGTACCAGAAAAATACATTCATACGCCGCGAGATTGGTTAACCGTTTTCCAGCCACAAAATGAATATCCGGCACCGATAGTTGATCATAGCGAAGCGCGGGTTATTGCTTTGGCATTGTTTCAGCGATAGGGAATACCACAAACGCTTGTACCGCACCGATGTGCAGGCGTTTTTTTTCAATAAGAGGAATTAAAGAGAGAAAGTGACTTGCTGAGAATTTACTTGCGCTGAACTTTACCCAGACAGGTAAAGAAGATGGCTCCCTCGACTGGACTTGAACCAGTGACATACGGATTAACAGTCCGCCGTTCTACCGACTGAACTACGAGGGAATCGTCGCATCAGGACGGGGCGCATGTTACTGATTGGTATGGTGGCTGTCAACCAAGGAAACAGCAAAAAGTGTCTGTAATGGTTTGATTGCCGAATTGATGAGCAGTTTCATTCAGGTTTTTTTTATCAACAGCAAGGCAATGCCAGTGGTGACAAGGGCTGGCGTCGTTTACCCACAGAATCTGTGGATAACCCTGTGTGTTGTTTTATTATATCTCTGTGTAAGCCATGTGGCTCAAGGGGTACAAAAAACCCACGCAAAAATATTGCAAATTTAAAACACAGTAAAATCAATTAATTAGTTTTTTAGGTGCGGATAGTTGAGATCTGGGTATGAATAGAATATGAGCGAAAATACAGCATGACTAGATGTGCATTATTTTGGCGCAGTATAGAAGGAAACCGTGGATAAGTGGGTTCTTGCAGTATGAAACGCTGAGAAATTTGGCTCCCTCGACTGGACTTGAACCAGTGACATACGGATTAACAGTCCGCCGTTCTACCGACTGAACTACGAGGGAATGGGCCGATAATCCTACGCATACGAGTAGGGGCGGTCAAGACAAAAATACGCGCAAGATCACACATCGCTGAAAAGTTCATCGTAATGGCGAAAATATATACGAGGATACTGCTTTATTGTTTTTGTTGGGGCGTAATTGTGTCGCGGTAACACGGGAACATATTATGATGTTGTTAAGATTTCTGGTGTGGTAATCAATATGAGTAAAGCCTTTAAGCTGGCGAGTCAGTTTCAGCCAGCAGGAGATCAGCCCAACGCCATTGCTAAGTTGTTGGAAGGTATCGATGCAGGTTTGGCGCATCAAACCCTGCTCGGGGTGACCGGTTCTGGTAAAACATTCACGATGGCGAATGTGATCGCTAAATTGAATCGTCCAACCATGATTTTGGCGCCAAATAAAACACTGGCCGCGCAGTTGTATGGTGAGATGCGGGAGTTCTTCCCCGAAAATGCGGTTGAGTACTTTGTTTCTTATTATGATTATTACCAGCCAGAAGCCTATGTGCCGACTACCGATACTTTTATTGAAAAAGATTCATCGATCAATGATCACATTGAACAGATGCGTCTTTCTGCCACCAAGGCTTTGTTAGAACGCCGTGATGTGGTGATCGTGGCGTCGGTTTCTGCGATCTATGGTTTGGGTGATCCGCAATCTTATCTCAGTATGATGTTGCATTTACGGCAAGGCGACATCATTAATCAACGCGATATATTACGCCGTCTGGCTGAGTTGCAGTACACCCGCAACGATGTGGTGTTTCAACGCGCTACTTTTCGGGTGCGTGGTGAAGTGATCGATATTTATCCGGCGGAATCTGACAAGCTGGCACTACGTGTTGAGTTGTTTGACGAAGAAGTGGAACGGTTGAGTTTGTTCGATCCGTTGACTGGCGCGGTAGAAAAAGTCATCCCACGCTTTACCGTGTTTCCGAAAAGCCATTATGTCACGCCGCGGGATACCATCTTACAAGCGATTGAAACCATTAAGGTCGATCTGGCCGAGCGTCGCGAGCAGCTTTTATCAGCGAATAAGCTGCTTGAAGAGCAGCGGCTAGCCCAACGCACACAGTTTGATATCGAAATGATGCAAGAGCTGGGTTATTGCTCCGGTATTGAAAACTACTCTCGTTATTTGTCTGGTCGCACTGCCGGCGAACCGCCGCCAACATTATTCGATTATCTGCCTGCCGATGGCTTACTGATCATCGATGAATCACATGTCACGGTGCCGCAAATCGGTGGTATGTATAAAGGTGACCGTTCCCGTAAAGAGACCTTGGTGGAGTATGGTTTCCGTTTACCCTCCGCGTTGGATAACCGGCCGCTAAAATTCGACGAATTTGAAGCCTTGATGCCGCAAACCGTCTTTGTATCTGCTACACCAGCAGCTTACGAGTTGGAGAAATCGGGGGGGGATATTGTGCAGCAAGTCGTGCGTCCAACCGGTTTGCTGGACCCTGAAGTTGAAGTTCGCCCAGTAGCGACACAGGTAGACGATCTGCTGTCTGAAATTCGCCAGCGAGTTAAGTTAGAAGAACGAGTTCTGGTTACTACCTTGACCAAACGTATGGCCGAAGATCTGACCGAATATTTGCATGAACATGATGTCAGAGTTCGTTATTTGCACTCGGATATTGATACCGTTGAGCGTATGGAAATCATCTGTGATCTGCGTCTGGGTGAATTTGATGTGCTGGTTGGGATCAACCTGTTGCGAGAAGGCTTAGATATGCCAGAAGTGTCGCTGGTCGCCATTCTGGATGCAGATAAAGAGGGTTTCCTACGTTCTACTCGTTCCATCATTCAGACCATCGGTCGTGCAGCCCGAAATCTGAATGGTAAGGCGATTTTGTATGGCGATCGCATTACCGATTCGATGCGTACTGCGATTGAAGAAACTGAGCGGCGACGGTCGGTTCAGCAAGCCTTTAACCTAGAACACGGTATTACGCCAAAAGGGCTCAATAAGAAAGTCGTCGATGTGATGCAGTTAGGTGGTGTGACTAAATTGTCTGCCAAAGCGAGTCGCAATAAAGTGGCGGAAGAAGCGGCACATTATCAACGATTGCGCCCTGATGCATTGGCGAAAGAGATCAAACGATTGGAAAATCAGATGTTTGAACATGCCCGCAACCTTGAATTTGAACAAGCGGCTGGCTTACGCGATCAAATTCATGAGCTGCAGCAACAATTGTTGTTGGGATAAATCAGGAACAGCGTTAAAAGGATAGCCACTGCCTCTTAGCAGTGGCTATATATCATTAAGCGCGGCTCAGAAACTCATGTCGTGTTGCGGCATTACTCTTAAATACACCACCCAGTGCGGTGGTCGTGGTCTGGCTCAATGCATCCATGATCCCACGCGATTTGACGCAATAATGTGTTGCTGTCATGGTAATCGCGACATTATCTGTACCCAGTAACACTTGTAACGCAACGAGGATCTGTTGTGTTAGTCGTTCTTGAACTTGCGGGCGTTTGGCAAAGAAATTCACAATGCGATTTATCTTTGATAAGCCAATAATTTTGTCTTTGGGAAGATAAGCGACTGTTGCTCGGCCATCAATAGTAACGAAATGATGTTCACAGGTACTAGTCACACCAATGTCTTGCACCTTGATCATTTCATCCGTACCCATTTTATTTTCAATCAGGGTAATTTTAGGAAACGTGCTGTAGTCGAGACCGGCAAATATTTCGTCGACATACATTTTGGCAATTCGGTGTGGTGTTTCTGCCAAGCTATCATCAGCTAAATCAAGGCCAAGTAGCGTCATAATAGAAGCCATATGTTGCTCTATCTGCTGCTTCTTTTCATGTGCCGAAGTAGCGGTATGCAGCATGGGGGTTTCCAACCCTTTCGCTTCCAGAGCAGAGCGAACAATTACAGCTTCTTTACTTAGTTGAGTCATTGTCTCTTTATCTCCTGCATCGGGACTGATGCTTATTCCCGACACATAATTACGGCTTCTGAACTTATTATACACATCCAATGAGGCTTAGGCTTATCGTACCGATGCAAACCTGTATTACTAATACGCATCGAATTTACGGATAGATTGCTGATACGGATAAAAATTAGCGGGAAATAAAGTTTAGCCGTGTTCTTGTCTATTTAGTGAACAAGCTTTCATTCGATGTGCATTTTGCGAAAATGCAAATCGAATATGGATTCATTTGCAAATTGCAAAAATACGCAATTTGCAAAGTCTTTTGACTCTGTTGTGTTATAATTTAAATGCAAATAAAGACTTATTTGAAGCTGTATTTTGGCTTCTATCGCTAAAAAAGCGCCTAATTTATATCTTTATAAAATTATTTCGATGTATATGGAATGTTGGCACGGCTTTTCCATATATAAATATGTAAACCAGTTTTATCCCGTGCTCTCTTCAGCAAAAGCTGAAGTTCGGTCAACTACATTGTGGTTGACCTTTTTTTTGCTCGTCATTTACCCTGCAAATACAACGCCAGCGATTTAATTATGTTCCATTCGCGTGAGCCCTGCATTTTGCCTTCCAGCAGTTGTTCCAGCCGCAATAAATAAGTTTCTGCCTGTCGATTTAATGCATCAACACAAAACTGCCGCCACTGTTCTTGTTCACGTAATGACAGTGTGTGCGGATAATTTCTGGCCCGGTAGCGAAACAGTAATGTATGCAGACGAGGATCATGAAATTGATAACGGCCTGGCGTTAATTGTTCAGCTGGTGCTTGCCGGATCAAATCAATCGTTGCTCGATCCGCTTCGGAGAAAAAGCCTTGATACAGCATATGTTCGGGATCCTGATTTTCAGGCGGAACAAAATCATCAGTGAATAGGGCGACCAATTTTTCTCTGATTTCAGGATTTTCTCGGATCAATTGCAGGTTCTGCATACAACGATCGCGATTGATACCTAATTCTTGCGAACGCTCTTCGCTCAGACTGGCGGCTGGTGCCAAGATTGGACACTTATTTATATGGATCAATTTAACGGGTACGGGCGATTCACCGGCTAATTCATTACGTCGGGTATAAAGGCGTTCGCGTAAAGCTGCGACATCTAATTTGAGCAAAGGTGATATGTCTTTGTGTAAGTCCACGACAATCACGGCATTATTATTGGTTGGATGCCAAGCTAACGGGGCAATCCAACTGGCACAGCCTTGCCATGCGGAAAACATACCAGAGACATGCACCAGCGGTTTAATATTAATGATATCGATCAGATTTTTTAGCTTGTTTTTATTACGGTGTTCTAACAAGTAATCGAATAAGCGCGGCTGCGCTTGTTTTAGACATTTGGCTAAACCAATTGTGGCATACACATCAGACATCGCATCATGTGCATTTTCATGTTTGATGCCATTGGCAACAGAGAGTTTTTCCAGACGAAATGACGGTTTACCTTCATTATCGTAAACCCAATTAATGCCTTCCGGACGTAAAGCATAAAATGCTCGCACCACATCCAGCAGATCCCAGCGTGAATTGCCTTGTTGCCAGCTATAAGCATACGGGTCGAAAAAATTGCGGTAAAAACCGTAACGCGTAAATTCATCATCAAAGCGGATATTATTGTAGCCCAGTATACAGGTTTCTGGTTGCGCAAATTGCGCATGAATCGAGCGGAAAAAATCGGCTTCACAGACACCGTTTTGGTTCACAATCTGAGGTGTAATACCGGTTATCAGGCAAGCTTCTGGTGCTGGTAAATAATCTGGTGCCATCTGGCAGTAAAGAACGACGGGTTCGCCACAAATGTTAAAATCAGCGTCGGTTCGAATTCCGGCAAACTGCGATGGACGGTCACGGGCAGGATCGGTACCAAAAGTCTCGTAATCATGAAACAAAAAGGTTTTTTGCGGTTTAGTCGTCAAAATAGCACCACTTGTGGCTGTGAAACGAGGAATAAGTCTATTCTGGATGAAATTCGGGAATAAAAAAACCCAGTCAACTTTACGTTGACTGGGCCAAGACTCAATGTTTAATTGCAGTGGCATTAAGTTAGAGTTCAGACATTGTAAAAAGTTCCGTTAAGTCGCATAAAAATTGTGATTTTCATCTCGTTGCGCATAGGTCTCTGCAATTTTTTTTCCATCAGAACGATAAACATAAGCAAAACCTGATTCCAAATAACGCGTTTTTGTTACCAATTGCATTGAAAATAAGGACATTTCAAATTAAATTAGCATAATCTAATTTAATGGGTCTTTATGTATGCACAATTTTACCCCATGGAGTTCGTTGCTTGGCGGGCTCCTGATTGGTTTGGCAGCCCTGATACTTTTATGGGGCAAAGGCCGGATCGCGGGCTACAGTGGAATTATCTCCGGATTATTTTCAATCCCAGAGGGCAAACGCTGGCGTATCTTATTTTTAGTGGGGACAACCCTCGGAGCCAGTGTGGCAACGTATGCGTTACATCTTAAGGTCGCAAAACTTGAAATATCGCCGTTGTTGATATTGGCAGGACTTTTAGTCGGGGTCGGTTCTCGTTTGGCAAATGGTTGCACCAGTGGACACGGTATTTGTGGCATTGGCCGTTTTTCAGTCCGTTCATTGGTGGCAACCGGATTATTTATATTTTCTGGTGCATTCATTGTTGCTATGACCCATTAAGAGGTGAATTGTGATTACTTTAATTGCCGGTGTTTTTTTTGGCTTCGGATTAGCGCTTTCTGGCATGATGCAACCCGATAAGGTTGTGGGTTTTCTTAATGTTACCGGGGAGTGGGATGCATCATTGATGTTGGTGATGGGAGGGGCACTGGCTGTCTTTACTCCTGGGTATCACTTTTTTATTAAAAAACGCCAACAAACATGGAATGGCGCTGCTTTGCATTTGCCAACTAAGAAAACGCTGGATCGCCAGTTGGTATTTGGTGCTTTGATATTTGGCGCAGGGTGGGGGCTTGCAGGTATTTGTCCAGGACCAGCAATTGCCATGGTGGCACTGACTGGTTGGCCTGCGATTGTTTTTATTTTCGCTATGATCGCTGGGATGTTGATGGTTGGATACTGGCAGCAGAGAAAGAATTTATTGGCTGAACAAATGACACAATTAGCTGCATCGGAATAAAAAATAATCAGCCAACCATCTTCTAACGAAATGTCTGGCTGATTATCAAGTTATCAAGCAGTGATGATGTTGCGAATTTCTTGAATAGATAATTTGTATTGGCGTGGGCAATCACGCCACTCAGCCAACATGCGCTCATATTTGTCATGCATTGCCATTTCAGAATTTAAGCTTGCACAACATTTACCTAAATCTGGGAAACGTTTTTCTACATCTAACAGATAACAGACATAATCGGCCAGTTCCCGTTCATAGCCTCTGGCATAACCAATGAAATCTAAGCGTGATGCAGAGATTTGCGCCTGATCTTCAGCAGATAAGTTTTCATAGGAAACTTTAAGAGCATGATGCATTTCCAGGGTATCGATCACTTCTCTGCATGTTTCTTCAGTCAGATGACCAAACTCTTTTTCCAGTTCCAGCATCTGTAAACAGTAACCACGTTCTACAATAGTCTTGCAGCGATGGTAATAATCAGCTTTCTCAGGATTCAGTTTACTCAGTATTTCATATTGATTACTGAGTATCAGTCGCTGAGCATGATTCATATTCATAAGTGGTATCCTGCCAGTAATAGATGTATTTAGTGTATAGGTATCAGGCGTTACGGTTCTTTATCTATATCAAAAAGCAGGTGAAAACGGTTGCTTCGACTGTCAAGTTATCTGAATGGATATATTTTTATGTGATCAAGCCATCACTCTCTGTTGTTTCTCTGTGTTCTGAATTAGGATTGGCGCAAACAATAATGAGGTCAGAACTAATGATGACTCGTGGTGTTAAATTTCTCTTTATCCTGACGTTTCTGGCACTGAGTGCCTTTTACTTATATGTGCTTTATCTTGCTAAGCATCCTGATGTGTCAATGGCATATCGTATGTATTATTTGGACAAGAAAACTCATATCTGGAATCGTAACCAGACTCTCGCATACATTCCCGGCACCTTAATGGATCTCACTAATGAACGTGAGCGTTGCCCTTATCTCTCTCGCGACGGCTGGGATATTCCTGAAAAAGATGGTTCAGGTTCACCGTTTACCGATAAGGGCGGATTATATTTCACCTTACATCAAGAACCTGGCGCCCTAAAATTCCAGGGCACCTTGACTACAAAATCAGCGAATACAGAACTTAGTGTTAGTATTGGAGATAAATGGTCTCAAACGGTTAAATTTGATAAAGCAGGTCCACAACAATTTGAATTATCACTTCCAGCGGGTTTGTTCATTGCTGATCCGCTAGAGCCAAATTATGTGTCACTGCATAGCAACCAATCTATCATGTTCAAAACATTCAAATTATCCCATGTGGGATGAGGTTATTATGAGCAAACAATCATTCACCGTTTCATTAGTTGTACCTGTTTATAACGAAGAAGAAAGTATTGATACCTTTATTGAAACGATCGACAAAGAACTGGCACCACTGCGTGATCAGTTGGAAATCGTTTTTGTTAATGACGGTAGCCGTGACCGCACACGTGAAGTAGTTGAAAAGGCGATTGAAAAAGACAGCCGTGTAACTCTGATTAACCTTGCCCGTAATTTCGGTAAAGAAGCTGCGATGACTGCGGGTCTTGCACATGCCCGTGGTGATGCGGTTGTTCCAATGGACGTAGATTTACAAGATCCACCAGCATTAGTGCTGGAGTTTGTCCGTATGTGGAAAGAAGAAGGTTATGACACCGTCTACGGTGTGCGTACTGACCGTAACGCAGACACCGCAATGAAACGTCTGACCGCAGGTGGTTTTTATCGCTTCTTTAATGCGGTATCAACTACTACCAAGATCCCAGAAAATGCAGGTGATTTTCGTTTAATGGATCGCCGTGTAGTTGAAGCAATCAATCAATTACCAGAACGTAACCGCTTTATGAAAGGGTTGTTCGCGTGGGCTGGCTTCCGTTCAATTGGTGTACCTTATGCTCGCCCTGAACGTGCTGCTGGCACAACAAAATTCAATTACTGGAAACTGTGGAACTTTGCTCTGGATGGTTTGTTCAGCTTCTCAAGCTGGCCATTGCGGGTTTGGAGTTATATCGGCGGTGCAGTTGCCGGGATCAGTTTCCTTTACATGCTAATTATCATCTTAAAAGTGATTTTCGTTGGTGTTGATAGCCCAGGCTATGCTTCATTAATGTGTGTGATCCTGTTCCTTGGCGGTATGCAACTGTTATCGATTGGTATCATGGGCGAATACATTGGCCGTATGTTCCTCGAAGTAAAGCAGCGTCCGGTATTCCTTGTGGAAGGCGTTTATGGTCAGTATTCACGCCCGGCAGTAACTGTTGCCACGGAAGAAGATAAACAAGCATGATCACAAAGAGTGAATTCTGGCGTTTGTTCCGCTTCGGTATTGTCGGTGGCGGCGCAACCGTCGTTGATTTAGGCACGGCGACACTTTGTTTGCATTTATGGCCAACTATGTCTGAACATTGGGTGACATCAATTGGTTTTTTTGTTGCCTTTTGGGTTTCATTTTTTGGCCATCGGTATGTGACATTCCAAAAACACGGCAAAGTGAGCAAGTTTTTGTTGGTAGCTCTTTTTTCGCTGGCGGTCAGAAATGTGCTGTTATCTGGTTTACTGTGGATTGGGTTGTCCGGTCTGCTGCCGATCGTTATTGCTACATTAGCGGTAACGATACTGACTTATGTTTTATCCCGAATTTGGGTTTTTGCCTGAGTAATGCTGGAGTAAGTTGTGCCAACAGATAAGGTAGATGTAATTTATTCTCCGTTGCAGATCAGTCGGCAAGACTGGGGCATCATTGGGCTGGCCTTTTTGGTCAGCCGTATCATGCTGTATGCAATTGGTTATTTTGGTGCCATGCACTACAACGTGGAAACCGATCAAATAGGGCGGATCAATCTGCTTGAATCTGTTGAAACTGATGTCTGGAATGTCTTTTGTCAGTTTGATTGTACTTGGTTTAAAAGTATCGCAGATATTGGTTACGACACCTATCCTCACGGTTTAACTACTGGTCATGCGGCAAACTGGGCTTTTTTCCCCATGTTTCCGATGTTGGGCCATTATATTGGTGAATTGTTCGGCATCAGTTCCTTACATGGTTTTTATGTTGTTGCCAATATTTCGTCTTTCGCTATGTTGCCATTATTTTTCTTGTGCTTGCGCCAATTAGGTCAGGAACTGGATGTAGCGCGATTTGGCGTTTGGATGTTAGCTTTTTCACCATATTCTGTTTATTTCATCGCACCATATACCGAAGCTTTGTTTATCACACTGACCATGGTGGTGTTTTTATTCGCATACCGGCATCAGTGGTTCTGGGTTGGATTGGCGGGTATGCTGATGACCGCTACCCGAAATATCGGCGTTATGGTTGTTTTTTCGGTGGCTATTCTGGCCTTACAAGCATATGGCTGGCGTGAACTGGTGAAACTTGGCGACCGTGCTTATCGGGTTATTTTAGCGATCTGGTTTATACCGCTGGTTATGTTCATGTATATGTTCTACATGCATTACCATGTTGGCGATGCCTTTTCGTTTAAAAATATTCAGTTGGCTTGGGGACGTATTGCTGGCAATCCGTTTTATTACTGGATTGAAGGCTTTGAAGCTGGCGGCAGAAAATTGTACCTCGCAATCATGGTTGCAATCGGATGGAGTTTGAATATTTATCTGGTTAAGCAAAAGCGATATGCTGAGGCGTTGTTTATGTTCATCTGTACATTCGTGCCTATTACTACCAGTATTAATACAATTCCTCGGTATATGTTCGGGTTGTATCCAACCACACTTGCTATCGTATTGATTGCGCGTGATCGCCCTAATTTAAGACCAATAATGTTGGCGATATCGGCACTATTGTCGAGCTATTTCGTGATCGCGTGGGTAAACGCGAAATTCTTTACCGTTTAGTTATCCTAAGAAATAAAAAGCCGGAATGAATTTTCCGGCTTTTTTGTTTGTGCGCCGGGCATGGCGCGCAGCGCTATGACAGGCGCTGTCTGGTAACTGTGGTGGCTATCAGATGACTTGGAGGTGAAAGTCCTCTACACACCCGGCAAGGGGAAGTGTTAGC
>JAYSBB010000046.1:0-16558 GCA_041915645.1 Tolumonas sp. | reverse complement strand
AATCGCCATGCGGATGGTATTTACCCAGCACATCCCCGACGGTACGTGCCGATTTTTTATGCTTCGCCAGTGCGGATAAGCCCAGTTCACTCATCGCATACACGATACGACGTTGCACTGGCTTTAACCCGTCCGCAATATGCGGTAAGGCGCGATCCATGATCACGTACATGGAGTAGTTGAGATAAGCCTGTTCAGTGAAAGTTCGCAGCGGCTGGCGCTCGACTCCATCCAGACTCAGTTCAGCATCACTCATGTTGATTATTCTCTTGGTATCTCTCTGATTACTGGCCGTTAGCCTACCATAATCACCGCTTTACAGCGCGGTTTTAGCATCACAGATGCCACGCAGCTAAAATAATATTTAGGATAAATCTTGTTCATTCAGCTCCGTTGTAGGCTATATTTTAATCTGCAACATTCGGGATAAGTGACGACAGATAAATTATAAACGGCCAAAAGAACCATGAAGACGGCCGGCTAATACTGCTGAATAAATTCTAACGAGAGAGCACATGGCCATAAAACCAAAGTGGTACACCGATCCCCTTGCACTAAAACAGCACTGGCGGTCAGGCACGGTCACTTATCTCATTGCATTGTCGATCATTGCAATGCTGTCTCTGTTTTCACACTATTTAGTGCAAAATATTGTGCAAAAACAAGAAGCCACAGCACGAGTAGTCAATCAGGCCGGACGACAAAGAATGCTCTCGCAGCGGATCACCCGTTTTGCCGGGGAAATGTTGCTCCCCGTTGAGCGTCAGTCTACCCCCCGGCTCCGACAAGAATATCTTGCGGCAATAGACAACATGGCGGAAGTACATCAAGCGCTCGTGAAAGGTTCTGCTCGTCTACAGATCCCGGTATCCGATTCCATAGCCATTCAACAACTGTTTCATCAAAACCCGATCAATCTGGATAAACAAGTTACCGACTTTATTACTACTGCAAAACAACTCACTGACACACAATTAAGTCCGGAAACGCGGCAAAATGCGCTGATCCAATTGCGCTTAGCCGCCAATAGCAAATTGCTAAATAGTCTCGATATATTGGTTAGCCAATATCAGAAGGAAAGCGAGCAAGCGGTCTATAAGTTACAGAATTACAACCAATTATCATTATTTGGCATGTTCCTGACCCTGTTTCTGGAAGCACTCTTTATCTTTCGACCTTTGCTGCTTAATTTATTTCGTCGCGAACAGCAATACCATCAATTGCTTACGGAAATGGAAAGTGAAATTAGCGATCGTATCCATTTTATTGCCTTTCATGATCCGCTGACTGAATTGCCCAACCGGCTTTCGTTACTGGAACGGATCAAAACGGCCATCCAAGCCGTAGAACAGAGCCAGAACCATTTAGTGGCTATATCTATTGGCTTAGACCGCTTTAAAGATATCAATAATTCTCTCGGTCACGATCAGGGCGATGATTTACTGGTGGCTGTCGCAAACCGCTTAGCCGCCACCGCACACGAGCATAATGGTGTCGCCGCGCGAATTGCCGGTGATGAATTTGTGCTGTTTCTTAACAACAAAGTAAAAACGCTCGATTTGATGCGCATACTCCGACAGTTGAAATCATCAATTATTCAGCCACTTGAATTAAACAAGCGCGCTGTACAGATTGGCGCATCATTGGGCATTGCAATTTTCCCAGATGACGGCGTACAAGCCGAAGAGTTATTACTGCACGCCAATCAGGCGATGCGCGTCGCTAAAACAGACGGAGGGAATGGATTCCGTTTCTTCCAGCCGACCATGACTGTGAACATGGCGCGCAAAATGAAACTGGAGCAAGAGCTTAGACTAGCAATCATCAGCAATCAGTTGGAGTTGTTTTATCAACCCAAAATCTGCCTGACCACCGGCGAAATCACCGGCGTAGAAGCCCTGATCCGCTGGCATCATCCCGACGAGGGCATGTTGTCTCCGGCCGAGTTTATTCCTATTGCGGAAGACAGTGGTTTAATTGTTGATCTCGGTGATTGGGTGCTGGTAGAAGCGCTACGTCAGGCCGCTGTTTGGCACAAACAACACGTCATGATCGAGATCGCCATCAATGTTTCGGTAAAACAATTATTGCGCCGCAATGTCAGTGATCGGATCTGCGCTTTATCAGAACAAATGGCGATCAACACGCATTATATTCAGTTGGAAATTACCGAAAACAACATGATGGACAACCTGCCACGGATCATCGACCAACTTGAACAGTTACGTAACAGCGGTTTTGTAATTGCCATTGATGACTTTGGCACCGGTCATTCCAGCCTGGCAAGTTTGCGTGATTTGCCAGTCAATGTGCTGAAGATCGACAGATCGTTTGTGACTCAGGCCATGGAGGATGATAAAGATGCCCAGATTGTCCGCGCGATTATTGAAATGGGGCATTCACTGAATAAACAGATCATTGCCGAAGGCATCGAAACGACTGAACAGATGTATTTATTGCAAAACTTCAATTGCGATGAAGGTCAGGGTTATCTGTTTTCTAAGCCGGTTTCAGCTCGATTCATTACCCCCCTGCTCGAACAACACATGATTCAGATATCTGCAACGGAAGCCCCTCGCCAGCACGGAACTAACATGCTGTAATAGCCATGATTAAGCGAGGAAATATCATGGATCAACAACAAACCGAATTAGATGTATTAATCGATCAAGCTTACGAGCTGTTTCTGGAACTGGCCGCCGACAATCTGGATGAAGCCACGCTGAATCGCTTTAACCAGGAATTTCCAGAACGTGGCGGCTTAGGCGACTGTGAGCCCGAAGCTGACTGGGAAGAAGAGATACAGGCCGAAGTCAAACCGGAAGAGTGGCTGGAAGTCCGTGTTGGGTTACTGAATGCCGAGCAAGAGTTTGACTATTTGTTCGCCCGTATGTTGATCAGTCGCGATCCAGATAGTCAGGAATGTCATATTCTGTGGCAGCCAGAATAAGGCGGTATTTATGCAACGTATTGTGTTTGTAGAAGATGATGCCGAACTGGGCGCATTGATCAAAAGCTTTCTGGGTAAACATGATCTGGATGTCACGCTGGTTCCCCGTGGTGACACAGCCATGGCGATCATTTTGCAGGAAAAACCCGATCTGGTGTTACTGGATATCATGTTGCCCGGCATTGACGGGCTCACGTTATGCCGTAATCTACATCCACAATACGCCGGCCCTATCGTAATGCTCACATCGCTAGATAGCGACATGAACCATATTCTGGGGCTTGAGCTGGGTGCCCGTGATTACATACTAAAAACCACGCCACCGTCTGTGTTATTGGCTCGTCTGCGTGTTCAATTACGTCAGGCACAAATGCCGGTGCAACCTGCTGTCGTGGCACCACAATCTGGCTCTCACCCACTGCATTTTGGTCAACTGACCGTCGACCCTACCAGCCGCGATGTCATCTTGGCCGGTGAAAATATCCCCCTTTCCACCAGTGATTTTGAATTGTTGTGGGAGCTCGCCAGTCATGCCGGTCACATCATGAGCCGGGAGTCATTGCTGAAAGTGCTGCGTGGTGTGGAATATGACGGGCTGGATCGCAGTGTTGACGTTGCCATTTCACGTCTGCGACGGAAATTAGGTGACAACGCCCAAGAGCCAACACGCATCAAAACCGTACGCAACAAAGGCTATCTCCTCGCGCCTTCCGCTTGGAATTAACCCATGCGAAAGGTGTTTATCCAGTTTTATCTGTTACTGATGGCGTCGTTCCTGCTAGTCACTTTGCTGGTTGGTGGGATCTACAAACTTACGGCTGAACGCAGCAGCGAAAAATCATTAACGGATCTGATGGATAGCGTTATGACACTGCTGGAACGCGAACTAGCTGAAGTGCCACAAGAAAACTGGCCGCAACAACTAGCCAGCCTCGATCTTGATCTCTCATTTCCTGTTCACATTGAATACACGCAAGATCAGCCATTGGATGATGAATCGTTTGCCGCTCTCGGCCGTGGTGAGATTGTTATAGTAGAAGATCGTTCGCTGTGTATGGAACAAATCCCTGATACCAACTACGTCTTAGTCGCCGGACCGATACCTTATCTATCTTTCCAGCATGAAATTGCCGATTTCGATTATTTGTTACTGGGCTTATTAGGCATCTCGCTTGGATTACCGGTTTTTATCTGGATGCGACCCCATTGGCGAGATCTGCTATTACTGGAACGGACTGCACGCCGCTTAGGCCGTGGCGATTTAAGTGCGCGTATAAATTTGCCCGAAACATCCAGTTTACAGCGTCTCGGACGCGCTTTTGATCAAATGGCGGATAACATCCAAGAAGTTATTGCCAGCAAAAAACGCCTCACCGACAACGTAGCTCACGAATTACGTACCCCTCTTGTCCGCTTACGTTACCGGTTGGAAATGCTTGATCCACCACTTGCTGATGATGCACAACAAGGCATCTTGCGTGATATTTCACACCTGGAAACATTGATCGATGAAATGCTCACTTATGCCCGACTCGATAGACCACAGGTCACGCTGACTTATCAGACTTTCTCGCCGGCGGAATGGCTGCAACAACGGCAACATGACTGGCAAAGTTTATTGGATGGCAAACAATTACACGTTGAAACCATTCCCTATGAATGGCATTGGCAAGGCGACATAAAACTACTTGATCGAATGCTCGATAACCTGGTGGGCAATGCACTGCGTTACAGCCAACAGCAGATCCGGATCGCGTTATCCCAAGAACCTGGGTGGAATATCATTAAAGTGGAAGATGATGGCCCAGGCATCCCGGCAGAACAACGGGCGACGATTTTTGACGCTTTCGTTCGACTGGATCCCAGCCGTGATCGTGCCACCGGTGGTTTTGGACTGGGCTTAGCCATCGTGCAAGGGATCATGCAAGCGCACAAAGGCAGCGCAGTAGTGGAAGAGAGTACACTCGGTGGCGCCTGTTTTATTTGCCGCTGGCCCGAAGCAGTTTAATAAACTTGCACCGGTTTATTGCCGCGCAACGTGCGGTTAAGCTGCCATTCGCCCAATGTCGCCGTTAATTCTGCCCCCAATAACACCACCAACCAGCTCAAATACAACCAAATCATCATGATGGGAATACCGGCTAAAGCACCATAAATTGATTTATAGGTGCCAAAATGAGCAATGTAATAACCAAAACCTTCTTTGGCTATTTCAAACAAAAGAGCCGACAGCGTGGCACCAATTAACGCATGCTGCCAACGCACGTAAACATTCGGCACCACTTTGTATAACAACAAAATACCGCCCAGTGATAACAAATACGGTAACAGATCCAGCAAGCCACCACCCAACGATGAGACTAGCTCGTAATTCCATACCGCCCATCCTTGGATGTAGGAAGACAATAACAAGCTACCGCCAACCAACATCGGTACAATACCCAATACCGTGCTATACATCGTGATAGTTTTCAGCCATTTGCGCTGGCCATGACTGCGCCAGATATGGTTCATATTTTCATCAATAGCCGCAATCAGAAACAGGGCTAAAACAACTAACATCGCCAACCCGATAGAGGTCGTTTTCGACGCATTTTTGACAAACAGCGAAAAGTGATAACGAAAGGCGATTTCGGTTGCCGGTACAAAATTACTGAATACAAACGTCTCAACTTGCCGGCGAAAATAAGAAAAGCGTGGCAGCCAAGACAATACAGAAAACACCACTGCCAACATTGGCACGATGGATAACAACGACACATAAGCTAAATGCCCAGCCAGCACCGGCAACCGATCATGCCAAACACGCCGCCAGAAAAAAGCGGTAAACCGGCGCAAACGCAGAGTGAACAAGCGACTTTTCACCCAACGGCTATTACGTAACATCAGTAGTCGGGCCGGATCTTTTGTCATGTTGACCTTCTTTCCAACTTAAAACAGGGTCTAGCATACCGCTAAAAAAAAGCCCCGCAAATCTGCGAGGCTCTTGATAACCGCTATCAACAAAAAAGATTACTCTTCTTTGCCGCTACCACGGTTAGCACGTTTACGATCCAGCTCAGTCAGTAATTTCTTACGAACACGGATGCTTTGTGGTGTAACTTCAACCAGTTCATCATCATCGATGAATTCCATCGCCTGTTCCAGCGACATTTTGATTGGTGGTGTCAACACGATCGCTTCGTCAGTACCAGACGCACGCATGTTAGTCAGCTGTTTACCTTTCAGACAGTTAACTGTCAGGTCGTTAGAACGGCTGTGAATACCAATGATCTGGCCTTCGTAAACTTCGGTCGCATGTTCAATGAACAGACGGCCACGTTCCTGCAGGTTAAACAGCGCGAAGCCCAGCGCTTTACCAGTAGCGTTAGAAATCAGTACGCCGTTTTGACGTTGACCGATAGAACCGCCTTTGAATTCACCGTACTCTTCGAAAGTATGGTACAGCAGACCAGTACCAGAGGTCAGTGTCATGAATTCAGTCTGGAAACCGATCAAGCCACGCGCAGGGATCATATAATCCAGACGCACACGACCTTTTCCATCCGGCACCATGTTACGCAGGTCAGCTTTACGCTCACCCAGTTTCTCCATGATTGAACCTTGGTGTTGATCTTCGATATCAACAGTCAATGATTCCATTGGTTCCATCTTCACGCCGTCGATTTCACGCATGATAACTTCAGGACGAGAAACAGCCAGCTCGTAACCTTCACGACGCATGTTTTCGATCAGAATGCCTAAGTGCAATTCACCACGGCCTGAAACACGGAATTTGTCCGGATCTTCAGTTTCTTCAACACGCAACGCCACGTTGTGACGCAATTCGTTAGTCAGACGTTCCAGGATATTACGTGAAGTCACGTATTTACCTTCTTTACCCGCAAACGGAGAAGTGTTGACCTGGAAAGTCATGGTGACGGTTGGCTCATCCACAGACAGTGGAGGCAACGCTTCCACCGCTGCGTTAGAGCAGATGGTGTCAGAAATTTTCAGCTCACCCAGACCGGTGATCGCAATGATGTCGCCAGCTTGCGCTTCAGCTACTTCAGTACGATTCAGGCCTAAGTAACCCTGCACCTGACCGATCTTGCCAGCACGGGTTTTACCGTCAGCACCAACCACAGTAACCTGTTGGTTCGGTTTAACGCTACCACGCATGATACGACCGATCCCGATCACACCCACGTAAGAAGAGTAATCCAGCTGAGAGATCTGCATCTGGAATTCACCCGCTGGATCAGCTTTAGGTGGTTCAACGAAATCAATGATCGCTTGGAACAATGGATCCATGTTGTCTGACTCATTCGCCAGATCCATGGTCGCATAACCGTTTAATGCGGATGCATAAACGATTGGGAAATCTAATTGTTCGTCAGTTGCACCCAAGTTGTCGAACAGATCGAATACCTGATCGATAACCCAATCCGGACGCGCGCCAGGACGGTCAACTTTATTCACTACAACGATTGGACGCAGACCGCGGGCAAACGCTTTCTGAGTAACGAAACGAGTCTGTGGCATTGGGCCGTCTACTGCGTCAACCAACAGCAGTACACAGTCAACCATCGACATAACACGTTCTACTTCACCACCGAAGTCAGCGTGACCTGGGGTGTCAACGATGTTAATACGGTAATCTTTCCAGCGGATCGCTGTGTTTTTGGCAAGAATTGTAATCCCGCGTTCTTTTTCCAGATCGTTGGAGTCCATAATGCGCTCCTGACCTTCCGAAGAGCGGTCTAGGGTTCCAGACTGTTGTAACAGTTTGTCAACCAGTGTTGTTTTGCCATGGTCAACGTGCGCAATAATGGCAATATTGCGGAGATTCTCTAACATCCTCGCCTCGAGCTTAAAAAGTGACTAAAAATCGGACGCTCATTCTACCTACCCCAACGTGATCTGCATAGCAAATTTGCTGTAAAAACGACGAGCATATTTTTGCAGGATATCTGTATAATCATTAATGGCAGATTATGAATGTGCAATCGCACCATAAAAGCGCACAAAAATAGTGCGCGATTGCACCAACACGTAACATTCGATGGTTATTAAAATGGAGCAACCTGCGGTTACTCCTTATTAACTAACGAGTTTTTGAGTTGGCGCATTTTTTGCTGTTTAGCGAAGAGATTATAATATCGCTATCTGATTTTAATGACACCGGAGGTTAGCTAGCATGTCCGCTGCAAATGTTCTGAATATGATCAAAGAGAACGAAGTTAAGTTCGTTGATCTGCGTTTTACTGACACTAAAGGTAAAGAACAACACGTTTCTGTACCTCATCACCAGATCACCGAAGATTTCTTCGAAGACGGTAAAATGTTCGATGGTTCTTCAATCGCTGGTTGGAAAGGTATCAACGAATCAGACATGGTTCTGATGCCAGATGCTTCTACTGCCCTGATGGATCCGTTCACCGAAGAATCAACTCTGATCATTCGTTGTGACATTCTGGAACCAGCAACCATGCAAGGCTATGATCGTGACCCACGTTCTATCGCTAAGCGTGCTGAAGAATATCTGAAAGCAAGCGGCATCGCTGATACCGTGCTGTTCGGACCAGAACCAGAATTCTTCATTTTTGAAGACGTTCGTTTCGAAAACACCATGAGTGGTTCATTCTTCAAGATCGATGATCCTGAAGCAGCATGGAACTCAGGTAAAGAATTCGAAGGTGGTAACAAAGGTCACCGTCCAGGCGTTAAAGGTGGTTACTTCCCAGTAGCACCAGTTGACTCTTCACAAGATCTGCGTTCTGCAATGTGTTTGATCCTGGAAGAAATGGGTCAAGTAGTTGAAGCGCATCACCACGAAGTAGCTACTGCTGGTCAGAACGAAATCGCTACTCGTTTCAACACCATGACTAAGAAAGCTGACGAAGTTCAGGTGCAGAAATACGTTATCCATAACGTAGCTCACGCTTACGGCAAAACCGTAACTTTCATGCCAAAACCAATGTTTGGCGACAACGGTTCAGGTATGCACTGTCACCAGTCTCTGGGTAAAGACGGCGTGAACCTGTTCTCTGGTGATGCTTACGGCGGACTGTCTGAAACTGCTCTGTTCTACATCGGCGGTATCATCAAACACGCTAAAGCTATCAACGCTTTCACTAACCCATCAACCAACTCTTACAAGCGTTTGGTTCCAGGTTATGAAGCACCTGTAATGCTGGCTTACTCTGCACGTAACCGTTCAGCGTCAATCCGTATTCCAGTAGTACCAAGCCCGAAAGCAGCTCGTATCGAAGTTCGCTTCCCGGATCCAGCAGCTAACCCATACTTGGCGTTCACCGCTCAGTTGATGGCTGGTCTGGATGGTATCATCAACAAGATCCACCCAGGCGATGCTGCAGACAAAGATCTGTATCACCTGCCACCAGAAGAAGCTGCTCAGATCCCACAAGTTTGTGGTTCTCTGGACGAAGCACTGAAAGCACTGGATGCAGACCGTGAGTTCCTGACTCGTGGTGGCGTATTCTCTGATGACTTCATCGATGCTTACATCGAACTGAAAAACATCGACGTAGATCGCCTGCGCATGACTCCGCACCCAGTTGAATACGAAATGTACTATTCTGTATAAGAATTTCACGTTTCTGAAAAAACCCGCTCCGGCGGGTTTTTTTTGGTTATGATTTAACCTGATGTTTTCATTTGTACTTCATCCATTTCAACGAGCAAGGAATAGCACTATGAAAATCATATCAGGTATCTGGTTCGCTCTCGGATTGTCTTGGGCAGTGCAAGCAGCAAATGAAAATGCCACTGTCTATTATTGGACTGATGCGCAGGGAGTTACACATTTCAGTGACAGAGCTGTTGCCGGTAAACCAATGAATAGTAAACAAGTCGAAATAGTAAACCCGCCGACTAACAATCCCAATCCGGTTACTGAAAATACAGTCTCCTCAGCCGTACCAACCGCTCCAACTATCGCTTACACTCTCAGTATTTCATCACCGCAGTCTGAACAGACCATCCGCGATAACGAAGGGCGGATCACGGTGCAAAACCAGCTCAGCCCGGCAATTACCGCAGAAGATCCAGCGCAGTTAGTGCTTTATATCGATGGAAATCGTTATGGTTGCAGCGCTGCTAGTTTAAGCTGTGAAGCGACCAATGTTGAACGTGGTGCACATCAGCTACGAACCGAATTAGTCTCGCAAAACGGCAAGATACTTGCATCTTCAGAATCAATTACGGTTTATCTGTTCCGGGTCACAGCCATCAAGTAACCTGTTGCGAAGTGCCAGCACCATTTTGGTTCGATCGCACCAGAAAACAACGATAGCTGGCACCTTATTGGTGCGCGTTATATTTGGGAGATCAACACTGTGGAAAGCCGCCCTGACTTACCGAAGATGCTGCTGGATAATTTGCTGACTGCAGTTATGCTGCTGGATAAGCATTTAATCATCCGATACGTCAATCCAGCGGCAGAACAGCTGTTGGGTGTGAGCGCTCGCCGCGTAGTTGATCATGCACTAGAACAGGTAGTTGATTACCTTTCCTTAGATTTGGATCGACTACGGCAGTGTCTGCGTGCCGGTCAGGGATTTACCGATAACGAAGTCACGCTCGTAGTCGAAAACGAACCGCGCAGCGTGGAAGTCAGTGTTATTGCCGTGTATGACCATCAGGAACAATTAGCACTGATGGAACTGCGCAAGATCGATCAGCAAAAAAGGATCAGCCAGGAACAGCAGCAGCATGCCCAACAACTGGCGGCCCGCGATCTGGTGCGTGGTCTTGCTCACGAAATTAAAAACCCGCTAGGTGGTTTACGCGGTGCCGCACAGTTACTGGAAAAAGCCCTGCCCGATGAGCAGTTAAAAGAATATACCGGCATCATCATCGCACAAGCCGACCGCTTGCGTAATCTGGTTGACCGTCTACTCGGGCCACAACGCCCAGGCCGGCATCAGGTACACAACGTGCACTCGGTGCTTGAGCAAGTACGCCGCTTGGTCGAAATGGAATTACCACCCGGTATTCGTATCGTGCGCGATTATGATCCGAGTATTCCAGATTTTGAGATGGAACAAGAACAGTTGCAGCAGGCGTTCCTCAATATTGTTCGCAATGCGGTGGAAGCCATGCACGGGCAAGGCACGATCCGCCTGAAAACCCGCACCGTGTTTCAAATTACCATCCACGGTAAACGTTATCGTCTGGCCGCCGAAATTCGCATTATTGATGATGGCCCAGGGATTCCGGAAAGTATTCGCGACACCTTGTTTTATCCCATGGTCACCGGTAAAGAGGGTGGCACCGGTTTGGGGTTATCAATCGCACAGAATTTGATTGATCAGCATAAAGGCCGTATTGAATGTGTCAGCTGGCCGGGACACACCGAATTTTGTATCTATTTACCGCTTCGTAAGTAATAAGGATAAACACCATGGCAGCCAAAGTCTGGATTGTCGATGATGACAGCTCTATCCGTTGGGTTCTGGAACGAGCACTGAGCGCAGAACATTTTGACTGTCAGTCATTTGAAGATGGCGAAAGTCTGTTAGCCGCGCTGGATAATAACCAGAGTATTCCGGATGTGATTGTATCGGATATTCGTATGCCTGGTATCGATGGGCTCTCCTTATTGCAGTTGATCCAGGAAAAACAACCGGATATCCCTGTCATCATCATGACGGCACATTCGGATCTGGATAGTGCTGTAAATGCCTATCAAAGCGGTGCATTTGAATATTTACCAAAACCATTTGATATCGATGAAGCCGTCGCACTGGTGCAGCGCGCTGAAAGTCACTTGCGTGAACAACGGAATAAACGCCGTGCTCGCCAACAAGTGGCAACAACAGCGCCGGAAATTATCGGTGAAGCACCAGCGATGCAGGAAGTTTTCCGCGCGATCGGTCGTCTGGCACGCTCCTCTATTTCCGTGCTGATCAATGGCCAGTCTGGTACCGGTAAAGAACTGGTGGCCCATGCACTGCACCGTCATAGCCCACGCGCAGCAAAACCGTTTATCGCGCTGAATATGGCCGCTATTCCAAAAGATCTGATTGAATCAGAGCTGTTTGGCCATGAAAAAGGCGCTTTTACCGGCGCCAATAGTGTTCGTCAAGGCCGTTTTGAACAGGCGAATGGTGGCACACTGTTTTTAGATGAAATTGGTGATATGCCGTTGGATGTGCAAACCCGTTTGTTACGCGTGTTAGCCGATGGCCAGTTTTATCGCGTTGGTGGTCATCAGTCTATTCAGGTGGATGTGCGAATTATTGCGGCAACCCATCAGGATTTAGAAAAACGCGTGGTCGCCGGCGACTTCCGTGAAGACTTGTTCCACCGTCTGAACGTGATCCGGATCCATCTGCCATCACTGCGAGAACGCCGGGAAGATATTCCGAAACTGGCCCAGCATTTCTTACTGCGTGCAGCTAAAGAGCTGAATGTAGAAGCGAAAATGCTGCATCCAGATACCGAAGCCTATATCAGCCGCCTGCCATGGCCGGGGAATGTGCGTCAGCTGGAAAATGTCTGTCGCTGGTTGACCGTCATGGCTTCCGGTCAGGAGGTGCTGGTCTCTGATCTGCCGCCGGAATTGTTGAATCCGATTGAGGAACGTCAGACACCGGGTAAAGAACCGGTATCCTTGCGCTGGCAGGATCAGTTACAACAGTGGATTGCACAAAAACTGGCGCGTGGTGAGGTCGATATACTTTCGGAAGCGTTGCCTGAGTTCGAACGCATCATGCTGAATACCGCATTGCAACACACTCACGGTCATAAACAGGAAGCGGCACGATTACTGGGTTGGGGACGTAATACCCTGACGCGGAAATTGAAAGAGTTAGATATGAATTAACACACGGGGCGTAAGTCCCGTTGTTTTATCAGCAATAAACTATCTCGTTGACGCAGGAAAGAGACTTATTCCATGGAGCGCACTGACTGACGGATCACCAGACGCCCCATAAATTCACGGGTCACATCGCTGCCACCTTGCCCGCCGCCTTTGATGGCATCATCCAGCAAACGTAATAATGACTGCAGCATCTTCTCTTCCGGTACTTCAAAACCAGTGATCGCAGGGGTATAACGCTCACCTTCAATTCCGGTCATCAGACTAATCACCGAGACTTCCTGCGGCACCTGAATGTTGTATTGCGCCAAGGTGCGAATGACTTCAATCGCCTGGTGATCATCCGGCACCAGCACGGCGGTAAACGGAATATAACGATTGATCAGCATACTCAGGGCGGTCGTGCTGTCGGTATGTTGCGCCACCAGTTGTTTATTGAATGGCAGACTGCGGTTTTCTAAAGCACGGCGATAACCTTGCAATACCTGTTCACCACCGCTACCGGACTCCAGTAACACCGCGATCTGAGAGTGGCCATGGGAATAGAGATAGTTGCAGGCCAGTTCTGCAGTCAGTGCTTGATCAAATTGCACACCATCTACGTCTTCTAACGCCAGATTCATGGTGAGCAAGGGCGGTAAATTGCCAGCATCCAGTTCATCGAACCAACGCTGATCGTAATTTTTACCTAACAACAAAATCGCATCGCAATGGCGAGAAGCCAGAAAGGCCAATTTATCAGCCAGAGAGGTGCTACCTTCTACACCATTGGCGAGAATAAAACTACGTCCCTGCCCCCACAACACCGCATCGAGCTGGCGCAACATCTGCCCCAGCTGACTGTCGGTCAGGCCATTAGTGACCACGCCAACCGTGTTGCTGACTTTGGTCGCCAAAGTCTGTGCCAATTGGTTGGGGCGATAGTTGAGCTGTTCCACGGCACGCATCACCACATCGCGGGTATCTTCTTTCACCTTACGGTTACCACTTAAAACCCGGGAGACGGTTGCTTTAGATACATTGGCCAACTTACATACATCAATAATCGTGGTCATGTTCTTTGCCTCTGAAAATACTGCTTACAGTATGTCGAATTTTGTACTGCGATTAAATGCTTAAATTGGAAACCGATTTCCATAATAATCATTATTGTAGCTTAATAACCCTTTTTCTGCATTACAACCCGCTTATTTTCTAACAGTAAACGTTCATGCACTTTGAAGAACGGGTAATAGATGATCCAGGCATTGGTGAAAGCAAATAGGCTCATCAGGGCCGTACGCCAGCTGCCATTGGCCGACCAGGCGGCACCAATCGGTGATGGCATCGACCAGGGTAAGATGGCAACAAAACGATCCAGCCAGCCCCAGTCAGTCAGATACCAGGCCAGTGTCGCATTGAACAACGGAGCAAACAGAAAGGGTAATAAAAACAATGGGTTCATGATAACCGGAAAACCAAACAGGATCGGTTCATTGATATTAAACAACGACGGCAACAAACCCAGTTTGCCAGCAGAACGTAATTGCAGTGAACGGCTGCGTAACGCCATAAACGCCAGCGGCAGCGTTGACCCCACACCGCCAATCAGCAGATAAAAATCCCAGAATGCATGCACATAGATATGCGGTAAGACCTGCCCGGCCGCCAATGCCGCCTGATTCTCCAATATGTTCGACATCCAGAATGGATACATGATGCCTGTAACAATCAAGGCACCATGAATACCCATAAACCAAAGTAAATTGCACACCAATAACGACAACCAAACGGCAGGTAAACTGTCGGATGCAATAATCATTGGGCGGAATATTTTTTCCACCAACTCAGGAAATACAGCCCCGAAGTGTTGTTGCAACAGCAGGTTAAGCAACGTCAGGCTGATCAGGATAAAAAACAGCGGAATAATCAGCAGGAAGCCGCTGGAGGTGATTTTGGGCACTTCATCCGGCACGCGGATAGTCCAGTTACGTTGATAGAAAAAGCGTATTATTTCAATGGAATAGATAGCGGCGATGATAGCGGTAAATAAACCCATACCGCCCAGATAACGGGCATCGACACCGCCATTTTGATAAAAACCCGCCAATAACATAAAGCTAACAGAACCGGTTAAACCGGAAAGTCGCTCAGGTAAACCATAACTTTTCGCCAAACTGGCCGCCGCGCCGAAAGAAACCAGCAGCGAGATCAGACCCATTGTAATTTGATAAGGCGGTAACCAGACTGCGCGATAGTCGATAGAAACGTGGTTCCAGATGATCGCCAGCCAATTGGTGCTATCCGGTAAAAAAGGCGGATACAGCAATGGCACGCAGATACTGCCCACAATCACAAACGGCATGGCGAGCTGGAAACCATCCCGCAGGGCAACCAGATAGCGGCTTTTCGTCAGATAACGCGCCAGCGGTGTCATCCATTGCTCTATCGCCGATATCATCAACTGCATCCAGTAGGAACCCATTGCTGCCTCATCGTTCATTTTATCCGTTGGCAGACTAGCCGCTTTACCTCCAAATGCAATCCCTGACACCTGTGGCAACCGCTTACATCATAGAAGATCCAAGCTGGATCACATTTCTGATGCCATGATCCGCCCTAACAGTGATCCAATTCACAAAGGAAATATGAAACCACGGGTAACCGGTTTCCCATTTGTTTCCTGAAGCATATAGTGCCTGCGTCGAGTTGCTGTTGAGGAGTTGGAAATGAACAAAATTATGCTGTGTTGTTCAGCGGGTATGTCGACCAGTTTGCTGGTGAAAAAAATGCTCGCTGAAGCAGAAAAACGTCAGTTGCCGGTGGAGATCAAAGCCTTCGGGGCCGCGGAGTTTGATGAACAGGTCGCCAAGTATCAGGTGGTGTTACTTGGGCCGCAGGTGAAATACATGCTCGCAGATCTGCAGGCGCGGGCAAAACCGTTCGGTGTTCCGGTAGAGCCTATCGCAATGCCTGATTACGGCATGCAACGTGGGGATAAGGTGCTGGATTTTGCCCTGTCTCTGATCAAGTAAACACACTACGCCAAAGGATGATGCAATGAGTGCATATGACAAAATGGTGACGATGATTGAAGATACAGTCACGCCACTGGCCGCCAAATTGGGGCAACAGAAATACATCACGTCGATCCGTGATGGTTTTATCGCTGCACTGCCGTTTATGATTGTCGGTAGTTTCATGCTGGTATTTATTTTTCCGCCGTTTGATCCGGAAACCAAATGGGGCTTTGCGCGGGCATGGCTCGATTTTGCCAAAACCTATCAAAACCAGCTGTTATTGCCTTTCCAACTCAGTATGGGTGTGATGACGCTGTTCATTTCCGTGGGTGTTGCCGCCAGTTTAGGTCGTCACTATAAACTGGACCCTATCACCACTGGTTTGTTGTCACTGATGTCGTTCCTGTTGGTGGCGGCACCGGTTAAAGACGGCACCATTTCCACGCAGTATTTCTCGGGCCAAGGGATCTTTACCGCGCTGATCTGTGCGATCTATTCCACCGAGGTGTATGCGTTCCTGAAACGTAAAAACATCACCATCCGTCTGCCAGAACAAGTGCCGACCGGTGTGGCTCGTTCATTTGAAGTGTTGATCCCGGTATTAGCGATCATCCTGACGCTGCACCCGCTGAATCTGTTTATCGAAAGCGAAACCGGCATGATCCTGCCACAAGCCATCATGTCACTGGTGAAACCTTTGGTATCTGCTTCTGACGTAACAGTTCACCGGGACTGCGTTGACAACAACAACTCTTGCGGAATTGGATAATCTGTCTTTTC